>CAOOJO010000169.1 GCA_948496895.1 uncultured Acetatifactor sp.
CGGAGATCGAGCCCTTCGGCGGCGCGGCCACCTGCCTGGGCGGCGCCATCCGCGATCCCCTGTCCGGCAGGGGCTATGTGTACCAGGCCATGCGCGTCACCGGGGCGGCGGATCCCACCGTGCCCGTGGCGGACACCCTGAAGGGCAAGCTCCCCCAGAAGAAGCTGGTGCGGGGCGCGGCCTCGGGCTATTCCTCCTACGGCAACCAGATCGGCCTGGCCACGGGCTTCGTCAAGGAGATCTATCATCCCGACTATGTGGCCAAGCGCATGGAGATCGGCGCGGTCATGGGCGCTGCCCCCAGGAAGAATGTGATCCGGGAGACCTCGGATCCGGGGGACATCATCATCCTCTTGGGCGGGCGCACCGGCCGGGACGGCTGCGGCGGGGCCACCGGATCCTCCAAGGTGCACACCGAGCAGTCCATCGAGACCTGCGGCGCGGAGGTGCAGAAGGGAAATGCCCCCACGGAGCGCAAGATCCAGAGGCTGTTCCGCAGGGAGGAGGTCAGCCGCATCATCAAGAAGTGCAACGACTTCGGCGCGGGCGGCGTGTCCGTGGCCATCGGCGAGCTGGCGGACGGCCTGCGGGTGGACCTGGACAAAGTGCCCAAGAAGTACGCGGGCTTGGACGGCACGGAGCTGGCCATCTCCGAGTCCCAGGAGCGCATGGCCGTGGTGGTGGATCCGAAGGACGTGGACGCGTTCCTGAAATATGCCGGGGAGGAGAACCTGGAGGCCGTGGCCGTGGCCGTGGTGACGGAAGAGCCCAGGCTGGTGCTGAGCTGGCGGGGGAAGGAGATCGTGAACTTAAAGCGCGCCTTCCTGGACACCAACGGCGCTCACCAGGAGACCAAGGTAAGGGTGGACATTCCGGACGAAAAAGAGAATTATTTTGAACGATATGCCGTTCCTGCGGTGGGAGAGGCCCTGGAAAGGAAGGACGTGAAGGCCGCATGGCTGGCGCTTTTGAACGATTTGAACGTATGCTCCCAGAAGGGCCTGGTGGAGATGTTCGACGCCTCCATCGGCGCGGGCAGCGTGCTGATGCCCTACGGCGGGAAGCACCAGCTCACCGAGACCCAGGCCATGGTGGCGAAGCTCCCTGTGCTGAAGGGCAGGACGGACACCGTCACCATGATGAGCTATGGCTTCGACCCCTATCTGTCCTCCTGGAGCCCCTACCACGGCGCGGTGTACGCGGTGGTGGAGTCCATGGCGAAGATCGCGGCAGGGGGCGGCGACGCCTCCAGGATAAGGTTCACCTTCCAGGAATATTTCCGCAGGATGACCGAGGATCCTGCCCGGTGGAGCCAGCCCTTCGCGGCGCTGCTGGGGGCCTATGATGCCCAGATCGGCTTCGGCCTGCCCTCCATCGGCGGCAAGGACAGCATGTCGGGCACCTTCAACGACATCGACGTGCCGCCTACGCTGGTGTCCTTTGCGGTGGACATCGCAAGGCAATCCGATATGGTGACGCCGGAGCTGAAGGAGGCGGGGCATAAGCTGATCCGCTTCCGGATAGAGAAGGACGATTTCGAAATCCCTGTGTACGATGAGACGGCGGCGCTCTATGACTACATCCACCGCCTGACCGGCAGCGGGGTGGCCGTGGCGGCCTATGCCCTGGACGCCAAGGGCGTGGCAGCGGCGGTGGCCAAGATGGCTTTTGGAAACAAGCTGGGCGTAGCCATCGATAGCGAGGTCACGGAGGCTGAGCTCTTTGGGAACGGCCTGGGGGACATCCTGGCAGAGGTAGCGGCGAGAGATGTGGCCGCTTTGCTGGAGTCCGGGTTCGACTGCAAGGTAATCGGCACGGTGACGGAGGAGCCCGCCTTTGTGTACGGCGATGTGCGGATCGGCATGGAGGAGGCGCTGGATGCTTGGACCTCCAGGCTGGAGAAGGTGTATCCCACCAAGGCGGTGCGGGAGAGCGCGGCTGTGGCAAGCGACTGCTACCGGGCGGAGGGCGTATACGTCTGCAAGCACAAGGTCGCGCGGCCTACCGTATTCATCCCTGTGTTCCCCGGGACGAACTGCGAGTATGACAGCGGGAAGGCCTTTGAGCGGGCCGGGGCGGACGTGGTCACGAAGGTGTTCCGGAACTTGAGCGCCCAGGACATCCGGGAATCCGTGGAGGAATTTGAGAAGGCCATCTCCCAGGCCCAGATCATCATGTTCCCCGGAGGCTTCTCCGCGGGCGACGAGCCGGACGGCAGCGCTAAGTTCTTCGCTACGGCTTTCCAGAATGAGAAGCTGAAGGAGGCGGTGACTGATTTGCTGCAGAAGAGGGACGGCCTGGCGCTGGGCATCTGCAATGGCTTCCAGGCGCTGGTCAAGCTGGGGCTTGTGCCCTGCGGCGAGATTCTGGGGCAGACTGCGGATTCGCCTACGCTGACCTTTAATACGATTAACCGGCATATCTCCAAGATGGTGTATACCAAGGTGGTTTCCAATAAATCGCCATGGCTCCAGGGCGCTGAGCTTGGCGGCGTGTACTGCAATCCGGCTTCCCATGGCGAGGGCAGGTTCGTTGCGCCGAAGGAATGGATAGACCGGCTCTTCGCGGAGGGCCAGGTGGCTACCCAGTACTGCGACCAGGCTGGCAATGTGTCCATGGACGAGGAGTACAATATCAATGGCTCCTATGCGGCCATCGAGGGCATCACCTCCCCTGACGGGCGGTGCCTGGGCAAGATGGCGCATTCGGAGCGGCGGGATGCGGGCGTGGCCATGAATATCTATGGAGAGCAGGATATCCGGATATTCGAGTCCGGGGTGGCGTATTTTAGATAATAAAAGAGGCTATCCCGAGGCACACCCGAATATCCTGTGAGGGCAATTCAGGGTAGTCCCAGAAAGAGAATAAGCTATTATACAATGACCTTGTAGAGAGGAGGATTCCTTTCTATGAGGTCATTTTGGCGGTGCCTTTTGCCCTATAGTGGTACAAAATATTTGATTTAAATTTGACATATAGAGAAAAAATCTCCAAATAGGAATATTTCATATTGAAATTCCCAACAATCCATAATATAATGAAAACGCAGTCTGGAAAGGAGACGCGAATTTATGTTGATTAAAATATCTGTGGAGAATTTCAAGTCTTTTGATCAAAAGGAAGAGCTTTCGATGATTTCTTCCAGCAAGATGCAGGGGAATAAAACACACCGCATGAAGATAAAGCAGACCAATCTGCTGATGAATGCTGTTGTCTATGGAGCGAATGCATCCGGCAAGTCCAATCTGGTGGCCGCCTTTGCGTTTATCAAGACAGTGCTTATGGAGGGCCTGCCGGTTGACTGCGTCAATGATTTCTGTAGGAACAGGGAGGCAAATAAGACCAGGGAAAGCGTATTTGAGCTGCAGTTTACGGCAGGAGATACCTTTTACGCCTATGGATTCTCTGCGATACTGAGCCAGAGGAGGATTACGGAAGAATGGCTGTATGAGCTGATGCAGGACGGAGGCGCACATCAGCTGTTCATAAGAGAGGGCAGCGAAGCGCCTGTGCTGGGTGAGGGCGTAAGCCTTTCCGCATCTGAAAAAAGCAGATTCTATGTATACTCCGAGGATTTCGCAGGCCACGATACGCAGCTCTTCCTCACGGAGATGAACAGAGGCAAAAAGTATGCCCAAAATGCAAGGCTGATGTTCTTTCCGCAGGTATTCAGCTGGATCATGAACCATGTCATCGTCATCAATCCGAACATGGGCATCTCTGATACAGAGGTATACTACAATGATGAGTCTTTGGAGAATATCAGCAGGCTGATACAGACCTTTGACACCGGCGTAACGGATATCAAGACAAGGAAAATCTCCATAGATGAAATGGGGAAGATGATTTCCGCGGAGGTGGTGCAGACTATCTTTGCGCATCTGAAAGCACAGATGCAGATGACGAATCTGCCGGGCATCCAGATGACATGGAGAGTGGAGGGAGGATTCTTCAACATCCGTATCAGGGAGAATTCGGAACCCGAGATAACGACCCTTGTGCTCAGGCATGGGAAATCCGCTTTTGACTTCAGCTTTTCAGAGGAGTCGGATGGTACGAAGAGGCTTTTTGATTTGATTGACATGCTCCTTACGGATTGTTCGGACACCACCTTTGTGGTGGATGAGCTGGAGAGAAGCTTACATCCCAAGCTGACAGAGCATTTTCTGAGGCTATTCATGGAGGCGCATGAAGGTGTCAGAATGCAGCTTATATTTACGACTCACGAGGACACGATTATGGATCAGAGCCTGTTCCGCAGGGACGAGATATGGTTCGTGGAGAGAGATGCTGAAAATGCCAGCAGGATTTATTCGCTGGATCGGTTTAAGGAAAGATATGACAAGAAGCTGAGCAAGGCTTATCTGGAAGGAAGATATGGAGCCATTCCCGTTTTCCAGCAATTCTCTTTCCTGAAAGGAGAGTGAGGATGCCGGTACACACCTACACAAACTGGAATCGCCGTCCGTATGATCAGGAAGAGCAGATGGAACCTTTGGATCAACCAGGATATCCATCGGCTGAAAGGCAAAGTCAGCAGCAATGTGGGAGCTGTCATAGAGGCAATCATAAACGAAAAACCGCATATCTGAAGAATGCCATAGCGGATTATGGATGGAAGTGGAGCCGCAGACGCTCAAAAAGTATTTTGAGATAGAAGACATGAAGTTTGTATACACAGCCAAACGTGCACTTTCCGCGCCGGTAAAGAGGTTTATCGTATCCGATTACAGCTTGCGGATGAAGAATCCGCATTATATAATGAATACAGGACTGCAGGGCAGTCCTGTGAACCTGAGAGAGAGTTCCGGAAAGGAGAGGGTGGGTATGATGAAAGCTGTATTGGACATGATGTTTCCCAGCGCCCTGTTTGGCATGGGCTCCGGAGGGATTCCTGTTTTTGTGGTAATCCTCATTGTGGTGGCGGCATTGTTGTTTCTGATCTTCCTGACGGGGTATGTGAAAGCGCCCCCGGACACGGCCATGATCATCTCCGGGCTGCGCAAGAACCCCAAGGTGCTCATCGGAAAGGCGGGTATCAAGATTCCCTTCCTGGAGAGAAAGGACGAGCTGAACCTCCAGCTGATTCCCATCGACGTGAAGACCTCCAATGCCGTCCCCACGGCGGACTACATAAACATCAACGTAGACGCCACCGTGAACGTGAAGATCAGCGACAACGAGGAGCGCCTGAAGCTGGCGGCCCAGAACTTCCTGAACAAGAACGCGGAGTACATCGGCCGGGTGGCCAGGGAGGTGCTGGAGGGCAATGTGCGTGAGATCGTGGGCAAGATGGCCCTGGAGGAGATGGTCTCCGACCGGCAGAAATTCGCCACCCTGGTGAAGGAGAACGCGGAGCCCGACCTGGCGGCCATGGGGCTGGACATCATCAGCTTCAACGTCCAGAACTTCGTGGACGGCAACGGGGTCATCGAGAACCTGGGCGTGGACAACATCGTGAAGATCCAGAAGAACGCGGCCATCTCCCGTGCCGAGAGCGAGAAGGAGATCGCCAAGGCCCAGGCCAACGCCAAGCGGGAGGCCAACGAGGCGGAGGTGAACGCGGAATCCGAGATCGCCATCAAGCAGAACGAGCTGGCCATCAAGAAGGCCGAACTGAAAAAGGAATCCGACGTCAAGAAGGCGGAGGCGGACGCGGCCTACAAGATCCAGGAGGAGGAACAGCGTAAGACGGTGGAGATCACCACGGCCAACGCCAATATCGCCAAGCAGGAAAAAGAGATCCTGCTGAAACAGAAGGAAGTGGAAATCACCGAGCAGACGCTGGAGGCGCAGGTCAAGAAAAAGGCCGAGGCCGACAGATTTGCCAAGCAGCAACAGGCGGACGCCCAACTGTATGAGCGCCAGAGAGAGGCGGAAGCCCGCAAGTTCGAGACGGAGAAAGAGGCGGAGGCCATGAAGGCCCAGGCCGAGGCTCAGAAATACAAGATGGAGCAGGAGGCCGAAGGTATTCGTACCAAAGGTATCGCGGAGGCGGAGGCCATCAAGGCGAAGGCCGTAGCCGAGGCGGAAGGTATCGAGAAAAAGGCGGAGGCCATGGCCAAGATGGGCGAGGCCGCGGTGCTGGAGATGTACTTCAACGCCCTGCCTGAAGTGGTGCGAAACGCCGCCGCTCCTCTGGAGAAAGTGGATCGGATCACGATGTACGGCGACGGCAACAACGCCAAGCTGACCAGGGACATCATCAATACCGTGAAT
>CAOOJO010000170.1 GCA_948496895.1 uncultured Acetatifactor sp.
CATCTACATCGTCTTCACCTCCGGCTCCACGGGAATCCCCAAGGGCGTGGCGGCCTGCCACAGGTCAGTGATAGATTATATCGAGAGGCTGTCGGAGATTTTGAACTTTGACGAAGATACTGTCTTCGGAAACCAGTCGCCCCTCTATTTCGACGCCTGCCTGAAGGAGCTGTACCCTACGCTGAAATTCGGGGCCACCACCTACCTGATTCCCAGGGAGCTTTTCTCCGTCCCGGTGAAGCTGGTGGAATACCTGAACACCTATGGAATCAACACCATCTGCTGGGTGGTCTCCGCCCTGACCATGATAAGCGCTTTCGGCACCTTTGACACGGTGAAGCCCAGGTTCCTGCGTACTGTGGCCTTCGGCAGCGAGGTGTTCCCCATCAGGCAGTTTCGAATCTGGCGGGAAGCCCTGCCAGGGGCTGCCTTCACCAATCTGTACGGCCCCACGGAGTGCACGGGGATGTGCTGCTATTACCGGGTGGAACGGGAGTTCGGGGAGGATGAGGCCATTCCCATCGGCAGGCCATTCCCCAATCGGGAGGTTCTGCTGCTGACGCCGGAGGGGAAGCTGGCGGGAGAGGGGCAGGAGGGAGAAATCTGCGTCCGGGGCACGGCCCTGACTTTGGGCTATTACAATGACCCTGCGCGCACGGCAGAGAGCTTCGTCCAGAACCCGCTGAACACGGCCTATCCGGAGCGGATCTACAGGACCGGGGACATAGGCCGCTACAATGAGGCCGGAGAGCTGGTCTTCGTGTCCCGGAAGGACTACCAGATCAAGCACATGGGCCACCGCATCGAGCTGGGAGAGATTGAAGTGAATGTTGACATGCTGCCGGACATCCGCATGGCGGCGTGCATCTACGACGCGGGGAAATCAAAAATCGTGCTGTACTATGTGGGGGACGCCACAGAGAAGGAGCTGGCCGCGGTCCTGAAGACGAAGCTGCCCCGGTACATGCTGCCCAACCGTATCTTCAGGCTGGATGCCATGCCCTTTACGGCCAACGGGAAGATCGACAGGGTCACATTGAAGAACATGTATGGAAAATAAAAGGAATATACATGATAGAGAATAAAAGGAGATACAAGCCATGGAAGAGCTAATGGAGATTCTGCAGGATTTACATCCTGACGTAGATTTTGAGACGGAGGAGCATCTGGTGGACGACAAGATCCTGGACTCCTTCGACATCGTCAGCCTCATCGCGGAGATCAATGAGAACTTCGACATCGCCATCACCGCCAGGGACATCCTCCCCGAGAACTTCAATTCCGCGAAGGCGCTGTACGCCCTGATTCAGAGGCTGGAGGAGGAAGGCTGAGGGCCATCATGCTTTTTACATCATACGGATTTATAGGATTTCTGGCGGTTCTGTTCCTGCTGTACTACATTTGTCCCCGGAAATGCCAGTGGGCGCTGCTGTTGGCGTTCAGCTACTGCTTCTATTTCCTGGCGGGGGCGGAATATGTGGTCTTTCTCTGTGTGACCACGGTGACGATCTGGTTCGCGGCCTGCCGGATAGAGGACAGCGCGGACAGACAGGCTGCCTACTTAAAGGAGCACAAGGCAGAGCTGTCCAGGGAGGAGAAAAAGGCCTGCAAGGACAGGCTTAAAAAAGTGCGCCTGGGGTGGATACTGGCGGGTATCCTTTTGAACATCGGCATACTGGCGGTGTTGAAGTACACCAACTTCGCCATTGCCAACATCAATGGGCTGCTGGGCGCCTTCGGGCAGACGGGGCGGCTTTCTTTCCTGAACCTGGCGCTGCCCTTGGGGATATCCTTCTACACCTTCCAGGCCGTGGGGTATCTCATCGACGTGTACCGGGGGACGGTCCGGGCCCAGAGGAACCCCTTCCGCTTCGCCCTGTTCGTGTCCTTCTTTCCCCAGCTGGTGCAGGGGCCTATCAGCCGGTTCGGCGACCTGTCGGAATCCCTTTACGCGGAGCATCCCTTTGACGCCAGGACGGTGAGCTTCGGCCTGCAGCGCATCCTCTGGGGATATTTCAAGAAGATGGTCATAGCGGACAGGATGCTGGTAGGGGTGAACGCGATCATCCATGACGCGGATGCCTGTCAGGGGGCCTATGTGCTGGTGGGGATGTTCTTTTACGCCTGTGAGCTGTACGCGGATTTCACCGGAGGCATCGACATCACCATCGGAATCGCCCAGACGCTGGGCATCACCCTGCAGGAGAACTTCGAGAGGCCTTTTTTCTCAAAATCCCTGAAGGAGTACTGGCGCAGATGGCATATTTCCATGGGTACGTGGTTTCGGGACTATATCTTTTATCCCATCTCCGTGTGCAGGCCCATGCAGAAATTCAATAAATTCTCCCGCCGCCGTCTGGGGGAGAACCTGGGAAAGCGGCTGCCGGTGTACCTGAGCTCCTTCGTGGTCTGGTTCGCCACGGGCATCTGGCACGGGGCCAGCTGGAACTTCATCGCCTGGGGGCTGGGCAACTGGGCCGTGCTGATGGTCTCCGAGACATTGGAGCCTCTTTACGACAGGTTCCATCAGCGTTTCGGAGCCGGGGGGAAGGCCTACCGGGCCTTTGAGATAGTAAGGACATTCCTATTGGTGTCGGCGTTGCGTACCTTCGACTGCTATCGCTCCGTGCCCGTGACATTCCGGATGCTCGGCTCCCTGCTCACGGCCCGCAACTGGAACATCCTGTGGGACGGGTCGCTGCTGGGGCTGGGGCTTAGCCTGCTGGATTACGGGATCCTGGCGGCGGGCGTCATATTGCTTCTGACGGTGAGCCTGGCGCAGCGGCGGGGCAGCGTCAGGGAGCGGATTGCGGCGAAGCCCTATCCGGTACGGTTCGTTCTGTGGTACGGCCTGTTCCTGGCAGTGCTCCTGGCAGGAGCCTACGGCATAGGGTATGACGCCAGCCAGTTCATCTATAATCAATTTTGAGAAGAGCAAGGCCGGATGTTCGGGGAAGAAGGTCCATATGTCGGAAGGATGCCGGGACATCCGGCGGGAATCGGTTTTCGCAAGGGAAGGCATCGAAACGAATGCCCGGCGGACATAGGTGTATGAGGATGAAAAAGAATACGAAATGGCATAAATGCATAAAAATAGCAGTATCGGCGTTCATTGTCATCTCCACCTTATTTATGCTGCAGCGCCTGCTGGTGCCCAAGTACGTGGACGATGTGGTGGAGGGCGCGTTCATTGCCGAGTATTATCAGGAAGAGAAAGACTTCGATATCGTCTTCATCGGCGACTGCGAGGTGTACGAGAATTTCTCCCCCGCCGTGCTCTGGCAGGAATACGGCATCAACAGCTATATCCGGGGCAGCGCCCAGCAGTACATCTGGCAGTCCTACTACCTGCTGGAGGACACCTTGCGGTACGAGACGCCGGACGTGGTGGTGTTCAACGTGCTGTCGCTGCAGTACGATGAGGCCCAGAGAGAGGCCTACAACCGCATGTCCCTGGAGGGCATGGAGTGGTCTCCCGCCAAGGTGAAGGCCATATTCGCCTCCATGAAAGAGGAGGAGAATTTCCTGGACTACGTCTTCCCCATCCTGCGCTATCACACCCGGTGGAGCCGGCTGACAGGGACGGATTTAGAATATATGTTCGATACAAAGTCTGTGTCCCACAACGGCTATTATATGCGGGTGGACGTGAAGCCCGCGGAGAATGTGCCGGAGGGCCGGATTCTGGCAGATTATAGCTTCGGCGAGAACGCATGGAAGTATCTGGACAAAATGACTGCCCTCTGTCAGGAAAAGGGAATCCAGCTGCTCCTGATAAAGGCACCCAGCCTGTATCCCTACTGGTACCCGGAATGGGAGTCCCAGGTGGAGGAGTACGCGGCGGCGAACGGCCTGCGTTACATCAACTTCCTGGAGCTGCAGGAAGATACCGGCATCGACTACAGCACGGACACCTACGATGGCGGCCTCCACATGAACCTGTCCGGGGCGGAGAAGCTGTCCCGTTACCTTGGCAGGCTGCTGACGGAGGAGCTGGGGGTTCCCGACCGCAGGGGCGAAGCCCATCTGGCGGCCCTCTGGGAGGAGAAAATCGCCGCCTATGAGGCGGAGAAGGAAGAGCAATACCGGTATTATGGCATGAAATAGCAGGATGCTTTATGAGACAATGACTACAAAGGAGAGAACAAAATGAAAAAGAAGGAAAGAAAAAATAGCAATCTGAAAAAATGCGCCGTCCTCCTGGCGGCGGCCATGCTCCTTGCCACAGGCTGCGGACAAGAAGAGAAGACCATCGACGGAAACGTGCAGAACATGGAGCCCGTAGACATTACCTCCGGGTCGGAAGGGACCGCCGGTACCCCCGGGGAGGGGGAGGCCGCAGGGAGCGGAGAGGGGCAGCAGGGAGGCGGAGCCCAGGACGGGCAGCAAAACCCCGGCCAGGGCAACGCGGCAGCCGGAGAGGGCTATCTCTTCACCGTAAACGGCGTCACCATAGCCATGGACGCGGATGCCGCGCCCATCCTGGAGCAGCTGGGAGAGGCGGCATCCTATTTCGAGGCGACCAGCTGCGCTTTCGAAGGCCTGGACAAGACCTACACCTATAATGGCTTCGAGCTGGACACCTACCCCACCGGGGACAAGGACTACGTGTCCGCAGTGGTCCTGAAGGACGATTCCGTGGCCACCCAGGAGGGCATCTGCATCGGGGACTCCCGGGACAAGGTGCTCCAGGCCTATCCTGATGGCGGCACGGAGGAAGGCGGCATGATCATCTACAGAAAGGGCGGCATGAAGCTCGTCTTCATCCTCAAGGAGGAGGAAGTGGCCTCCATCGAGTACAGGAGCACCGTTCTGGAGAATTAGACACAGCGTCGTTCAGAAAGGCCGGGTATATCTGATGAAATACCATATCCGCTTATGGAGAAATTCGGTTGCCATACAATTCCTGATACTGGCTCTGACGGCAGGAATCTGCCTATGCCTTACATTCGGGGTGGTTTTGAACGATATCACCCGGATATCCCTGACCCAGCTGGAGACCATTGAGGATAATGTGCAAGGGAGGATGGCTTCCCTGGAAAAACAGCTGGAGGGGATGGCCGGCTTTTTGGGAAACGAATTGGGCAGCTGGCTGGAGACCCTGCAGAGCGGGATTGCCGGAAGAGAAGCAGTGATGGCAAAGCAGCAGCTGCAGGACTGGCTGATCGAAACCATAGCCACCATGGAATATATTGATGGTATCAGCATCGTAGGTGGCGGCAGGACATTGCAGGCCGGGAACATGGGACGGGAAAAAGGCGACTGGTACATCAGTGGGGAAAACGGATGCGTGGTTTTGGATGTATATGGGAAGCGGCAACAGGACATGATAGCTGTCAAGGTGGGAGAGCGCAGCTATCTGGCGGTCAGCCTGGATATAGATAAAATATTTTCTTCCACTTTGGATACAGTCTTTGTGTATGATGAGGAGGGAAAACGGATATACGGGACAGGAGAATCGCGGGAGCTGGCAGGGATTACGGACAATTATGCCGCAGAATTGATGGAAACAGGCTCCATGCGAGTGGGCAGGAATGGGATTCAGGGCTTCTTCCGGGCGGGGGAGACGCCCTATTGCCTTATCTCCTGGCAAAACGAAGGCGGGAGCAGGCTGTATCTGCAAATGTTTTCCCTTCAGGAGATGCTTGGTGTCATGAAAGCCCCTTTTGGGAAATATATGGCGGCCTTTCTGCTGCTGATGGGGCTGATGGCATTCCTGCTGTACTATGTGTCCCGACTGGCAGTCAGGCCGCTGGTACAGATTGCAAAGAGGCTTGAGGAATCTCCTCTTGGGGAGGATTCTTTCGGGCAGAATATGGGTAAGGGGAATCTGAGCAGACGGGTGTATGGCGTATTCTCTATTACCCTTGTTCCTGTCCTTCTTCTGACTGCGCTTACTTATAGGCTGTTCTCCCCGGTCACGGAATTCTGTATGAGGACGACCTGCGAGCAATATGTGGGGGAAATGGCGGAGACCATCGGGAGGAACCATTCGCTGCTGGAATTTTATATGAAGAAGGTATATTCCAGCCCTGAGCTGCGCAGCTGGCTGAGCTCCTATGTGGTGGCGTCAGAGGAACAAGACGGCCAGAGGGAAATGGAGGCCCTGAAGCTGCTGGTCTCATTGCTGTCAGGCATGGACAGGGTGAGGGGAATCCGGCTGTATGACAGGCAGGGGGATGAGCTGCTCTGTACGATGGATTTTGAACC
>CAOOJO010000171.1 GCA_948496895.1 uncultured Acetatifactor sp.
CCTGCCCCTGCAGGATGACATCGCCTCGGTGGCGTACTGGTACCAGACACTGCCCGCCGCTGCCTTCCCGCCGCTGCCGGATAAGGATTATCTGGAGAACATTTAAGGCTGGAAGAATCGTAATGTCGAGGAAAGGATAGGAAAACAGGATGGAGAATACGAAAGGAACTGTTGCCTTTAAAAGGTTTGGGACTATGCTGGATTGCTCCAGAAACGCGGTGATGACAGTGGGGGCGCTGAAAAGATGGATTGACCTGACTGTGGATCTGGGCTACAATACGCTGCTGCTTTACATAGAAGATACCTATGAGATCGAGGGGGAGCCTTACTTTGGGTATATGCGGGGCAGATATAGCAGGGAAGAACTGAAGAAGGTGGACCGCTATGCCCGGTCTAAGGGGATGGAGCTGATTCCCTGTATCCAGACGCTGGCCCATTTGAACGCGATAGTCAGATGGCCTGCCTACCAGCAGCATGTTGACACAGGAGACATCCTGCTGGCAGGCGACGAGGCCGTGTATGAGCTGATCGACAGGATGTTCGCGACGATGTCGGAGTGCTTTGGCAGCAGGACGGTCAATATCGGCATGGATGAAGCCCATATGATTGGACGGGGGAAGTATTACGATCTGCATGGCGACAGAGACAGGTCGCAGATTCTCGTGGAGCATGTGAAGCGGGTGGCGGAGATCGGCAGGAAGCACGGACTGACGCTGGCCATGTGGTCAGACATGTTCTTCCGGCTGGCTGCGGGCGGGGAATATTATGACCAGGATGCCGATATCGATGAGAGCATAAAGGAGCAGATTCCGGATAATGTGGAGCTGATCTACTGGGACTATTATTCCACGGAAAAAGCCCGGTATGACGGGATGCTTTCCGCCCATAATAAATTAAAGGAAGGCACCTGGTTCGCGGGCGGACTGTGGACCTGGATGGGGTTCGCGCCGCATAACGGTTACAGTATCAAGGCCACAGAGGCCGCGCTGCTCAGCTGCAGGGAACAAGGCATCAGGGATGTCTTCCTCACCATGTGGGGGGATAATGGCGGCGAGTGCTCCAGGTTCGCCATGCTTCCGGCGCTTTTTTACGCGGCGGAGCTGGCCAGGGGAAATAACGACCGGGACGATATCGAAGAGAAATTTGAAAGGAAGTATGGAATTTCCTTTGATGAATTCCTGCTGCTGGATCTGCCGGGCACGCCGGGAGTCTCGGACGATCATGTCCGCGATGCGGAGAAATATCTGCTGTATAACGACTGCTTCATGGGCCTGCTGGACTCTACTCTGGCAGGGGAGGAAGGGGCGAAATACGCAGCCTGCGGCCAGCGGATCGGAAAGGTGCAAAAGGCGGGAGAGTGGGGCGGCCTCTTCGAGACGCAGAAAGCGCTCTGCGAAGTGTTGGAGCTGAAGGCGCAGCTGGGTATGCGGACGCATGAAATCTACGCTGCGGTGAGAAAAGGTGTCGGCGAGGATGAAAGCAGGTGCGCACTGGAAGAGCTGCTGTCGGACTACCGGAAAGTGCTGGAGAGATTGGAGCGGTTTTACGAAGCATACAAAAAGCAATGGTTCGCGGAGAACAAGCCCCATGGCTTTGATGTGCAGGACATCCGCCTGGGTGGCCTGTCCAGGCGGATTCAAAGCTGTCTGGACAGACTGGAGGAGCTGTATCATGGCAGGATACAGGTCATCGAGGAGCTGGAAGAGGAACAGCTGGACATCCAGGGAGGAAATGGTGCGCCGGGGGTGGCGCTATACTTCAACAGCTGGAGCACCAACGTGACTGCCAATGTGATATAGGGGCTGCGGCCTCTCCGGCTTTGAGCCGGGCATGGTGAACGTAGCTTCACATCGGAAGGTGTGATTTTACACAATGAAGATTGGGACGATCCCCGGCATGAACAGTGCCGGGGATTTTTCGGCGAATTCTGATAGGCAGTAGACATCTTTCTGATATAGGGATATAATACAAGATAACAGAATCATAATAAAGAATCCTGATGGAAGGGTTCATGCAGACAGCGAGATTTGAAAGGAGCTTTCTATGAAATCTGCGAAGCTGAAACTAGAAGATCTTAGAGTCGGCGATATTGTGTCAGAAACCAGCCTAAGTGGCATTTATAATGTCTATATAACACTTGTGGACGCAAAGATTGTGGGAGAGGACATTGTCGGCAGAATTGCATATATCGGCAGGGATTTGAATGAAGAGGCAGACAGGGCTGTGGCGGAAAATGACAACATTTGTGCCATATATAATGATATAGACGAGGTTGAAGGAGAGGTAACATATGATGAGTAAAGGTTACCTGGTTTCGACATTGGAGAATAACTGCTTTTATGTGAAGGCAGAAATCTGTCTTCATGGGAAGACGAGCTGCAATATAAACAATTGGCAATTGATTCGGGGCTAAGATTCCAGCGAAGCTATGGGGTAAGCGATACTGACGAAGTAAAGGCGAAGGATAAGAAGCTGGTAAAAGAAAACCGATTATTGGAATGCACGGCTCTCAAGTTTACACATAGCGATATCCCGATTTCGCTAAATGGATATAGGATTAGGCATGATATAGCTGTAAACTATGACAGAACCAGCAATATCCTGATAGGAATGGATATTCTGAAGGATTTCGACTTCCATTGTGGAGAGAGTGAATGGAATGGGGAATATCTGTTCCTGGGATGTTTAAAAGAGAATATAAATTCGGACTATTTAAATGAATTGTATAAACATTTCGGATACATAAGCCCATTGTGAACGGACATAATTTTAGAATGGTTTTGGGACAATCCCCGGCATGGAGCGTGCCGGGGATTTTTTAGAATATCCGCCATTTCGCTTTACAACTGCCCGCCATGGTATGTATAATAAATAGGCGACTAAAAACAAAACCGACAGGAGCAGCCTATGGAAATCTGGGACGCCTATGACAGGCAGGGAGCAAAGACAGGGACGGATCTGATACGCGGGGAAAAGATTGGAGAGGGCCTCTACCACCTGGTCTGTGAGATTGTGGTAAGGCATGCGGACGGGGACTATCTCCTGCTGCAGCGGGACTTCCGGAAGGAGGCCTACCCCGGCTTCGAGGAGATCGGCGCGGGAGGAAGCGCGCTGAAGGGGGAGACGCCCCTGCAGGGCGCCATCAGGGAGCTTCGGGAGGAGAGCGGGATAGAGGCCGGGGAGCTGGAGGAGCTGTACCGCATCGTGAACGACAGAAGCCATGCCATCCACCACGGCTATCTGTGCGTCACGGACGCGCCGAAGGATTCCATTGTGCTGCAGGAGGGCGAGACCATAGGCTATCGCTGGATAGGCAGGGAAGAGCTGATCGCCTTTTTCGACTCGGACAGATGCATCTCTGCCCAGAGGGAGAGGCTGAAGGAGTATATGGATTCCATTCGGTAAAAGTGTGCAAAGGACTTTTCAGCGGCCCAGGTACACCGGCTGAGAGGTTTCAGGTTACAAACGGAAGAATGTATTTAGTGCGGGCATTCTTCCAAGTGCGTTTTTGCTTTGCCTGCACTTGGTTCATTGGTGGCGGTGCCGCCGAAGGAGACATGACGGGAAGCGGGAAGGCTTTCCGTGGATTTGAGGCAGGGACAGGCCGGGCGGCGGGGCCGGAGGACAGGAGACAGATATATATGTATATTATTGTAGGGCTGGGGAACCCCGGCAGGGAATACGAGGGCACACGGCACAACGTGGGCTTTCTGGTGCTGGATAAGCTGGCGGCGAAGGAGAACATCTCCATTCTGGAGAAGAAACACAGGGCCGTCATCGGCAAGGGCATGGCAGCGGGGCAGAAATGCGTCCTGGCCAAGCCCCAGACTTATATGAACCTAAGCGGCGAGTGCGTCAGGCAGCTGATCGACTTCTACAAGGTGGACGAGACCGCGGAGCTGATCGTCATCTCCGACGACGTGAGCCTGGAGGTGGGGCAGATCCGCATCCGCAAGAAGGGCAGCGCAGGCGGCCACAACGGCCTGAAGAACATCATCGCCCATCTGGGTCACGATTCTTTCATCCGGGTAAAGATGGGCGTGGGGGAGAAGCCCGCGGGCTGGGATCTGGTGGACTATGTGCTGGGGCGGTTCTCGCCGAAGGACAGGGAGGCCATGGACCAGGCCGCGGGCCGGGCGGCGGATGCCATCCGGACGATCATCGCGGAGGGGCCGGATGCTGCCATGAACCAGTTCAATACCGTGAAGAAGCCGGCGAAGGATCCGAAAAAGCCGAAGGAGCTGAAAAAGCAGGGGGAGCCCGAGCAGGAAGCCCGGAAGCCGGAGGAATCCGCGTCCCCCGGTGAGCTGGCGGCGGGAGCAAAGTGCCGGGATATGGGGGCTTAGTCCATATGTTTGATAAATATTCATTGGTGCAAAGGCTTCAGGAGCTTCCTTTTTCGAAAAAGGAATACTGGGTAGTTGCCGGAGGCGCTATGGTTCTGCATGGGTTTCGCTTACAAACACAGGATATTGATTTGGGATGTAGTACATCTCTGGCAGACAGACTGGAGCAGCAGGGGTACGCGGTCACGTACTGTGAAGATGGAACTAGAAAAATCCTATATTCTGAGGATGTGGAGATTTTTGAAAACTGGATTGAGGGGACAGTGGAAATAATGAACGGTGTTCCTGTTGTATGCGTAGAAGGACTGATACGGATGAAAAAGAAGCTGGGCAGAGAGAAAGATTTAGCAGATATTGTATTAATAGAAAAGGCGAAAAAGGCAGCAAAGATTTAGGAGGACGCAATGCAGGCATTACTGGCGCCGCTGCAGGAGCTGGCGGAATACGGCAATATCAGGGAGGCCATCCGGAAAGGTCTGGGCGTCACTGCCCTCACCGGCTGCGTGGACTCCCAGAAGCTGCATATGATCTACGGGCTGGGCGATGGCTTCCGGATCAAGGTCATCGTCACTTACAGCGACCTGAAGGCAAAGGAGCTCTTTGAGGAATACCGATTTTATGACAGGAATGTCATGTTATACCCCGCCAAAGACCTGATCTTCTTCCAGGCGGACATCCACGGCAACCAGCTGGTGAAGGAAAGGGTCAAGGTGCTGCGCAGGCTCATGGAGAAGAAGCCCGTGACCATCGTCACCACCTACGCGGCCCTCATGTCCCCCCAGGTCATGTGGGACGCAGACAGGGACGTCATCGACGTGTACAAGGGCAGCACCCTGGAGGAGAGCGCCCTGAGCAGGCGGCTGGTGGACATGGGCTACGAGAAGAGCTACCAAGTGGAGAGCCCGGGCCAGTTCTCCGTCCGGGGCGGGATCATCGACATCTTCGACCTCACCGAGGAGAACCCCTACCGCATCGAGCTGTGGGGGGACGAGGTGGAGTCCATCCGCAGCTTCGACATCTTAAGCCAGCGCTCCATCGAGAGCCTGGAGGGAGTCTCCGTCTTCCCCGCCACGGAATTCGTGCTGGAGGAGAAGCGGATCCGCGCGGGGGTCAAAAAGCTGGAGGCCGAGAGCGCGAAGCAACAGAAAATCTTCCGGGAGGCATTCCAGACCGAGGAGGCCCACCGCATCGCCACTCAGGTAAAGGAGCTGAAGGAACAGCTCCTGGAATGCAAGGCCAAAGTGAACCTGGAGGGATATATCCGGTATTTCTACGAGGATACCATGACCCTGCCGGAGCTCCTGGTGCGGATCGCCCGGGGCGGCCCTGTCCCGGGCGAGGGCGCCGGGCAGACGGGAGGCGATGCCACAGGCGCGGCAGGCGGGAAGCAGACGGGAGGCGGTGCCACAGGCGCGGCAGGCGGGAGGCAGACGGTCGGCGGTGCTCCGGGCGCGGCAGACGGGAGGCTGAACAGAGGCGGCAGAGCAGCGGGGAATGCCGGGCCGGTGTATTTCATAGACGAACCCAACCGTGTGAAGGAGCAGGCGGATGCCATAGAGCTGGAGTTCTCCGAGAGCATGCGCCAGCGGGCCCAGAAGGGCTACATCCTGCCCGGCCAGATGAACGTCCTCTACAGCGGGGAGCAGGTGGCCGCCAATCTCTTAAAGGGCAGCGTGGTCACCCTGTCCACCATGGAGGCAAAGGGGTATTTCAAGCCCGAACGGAAGATGGACGTGGCCGCCAGGAACGTGGCCCCCTACAACAACAGCTTCGAGGCTTTGGTGCGGGACCTGAAGATGTTCCGCAGGAACGGCTACCGTGTCCTGCTCCTGTCCGGCTCCCGCACCAGG
>CAOOJO010000172.1 GCA_948496895.1 uncultured Acetatifactor sp.
AAAGCATAAAGCACGCCGTCCTCGTCGCAGCAATCCCCCAGGTACACCTCGTCCGGGCGCTTCACCCTGTCCGCCGGAATCTCCACGCCCGCCGTGCAGTCCACGGACTCCACCGTCCAGTCCGACACCCTGTCCGGTGCCAGCCACCAGCGCATGCCTGCCTGGTACAGTGTAGGCGGCTCGTCCAGCGTGATTTCATATTCTATGTCGTAGACGGGATTCTCCAGGGAGTCCTCGGAATCCCAGTATTTTTCCATCTCGCTGAATTCATCGCTCCGCCTCTTCCGGATACCGATGCCTCGCTCCCAGTCATCCTTGTCATAGGATGTGGTATATGCCCCATATCCATAGGCGGATTCCGACATGGCCAGGTACCAGATGCCGTCCCGATACGTATAGGTGAAATCCTCTGACCATTTCCAGGCACTGCCGCCGGAAGTGTGGGTGGTAAAGGAATTCCCCTCCGCGGTCAGCGGGAGATAGGGGTCTCCGAAGACACCCCCTTCGTCTCTGGTCCGTATCAGGTTGCTGTCCTGAAAGTCAAGTCGGTATCCGCCAGCCCCCTCCCCCATTATGGCGAAGAGGATGCGCGGGCCCTCCTGATACATATGATAGTCCCCCATGTCCACCAAGGACAGCTGCAACACGGCCACATAGTCCGGGATGCCGTCCCCGTTGAAGTCCAGCTCTGCGCTGTCATGGAGTTCCCAGCCCTCTGGTACGAAATCGGACAGCCTCTCTCCTGTTTCCGGCAGCTTTGGCGCAGTCTCAGGCATATCTGACGCAGCGGCTTCGCTTCCAACCGGCTCCTGAGCTTCACCGGATGCGCCTGCCGCCTCGCTGGCCTTATCTGTCCCTCCTAGCCTCAGTGCGGCTTCCGATGGCTCCTGGCCATCGCCTTGTGCCTCAAATCCATCGGACTCTGACATGCGTGCTTTCCCTATTTCACCGGATTGCCGTCCTTCGCTGGATCGGTCTCCTGCATCGGCTTTCCCCTCAGAAAGCAGTTTTTCATTGCCGGATTCCGTCCTACCGTCTTCTGCGTTGGCATTGTCAGGGATTTCCGCCTGGTCCATCGGCTTTTGTGGCGAATCTTCCCCTCTTTGACAGCCGGTCAGGGCCATGACGCATGGCAGCATCAGGATTATCGTTATATTGATTATAAAGGCATGTTTAGAATGTGATTTTCTCTTTTTCATCTAATCCGGGTCTCTCTTCCCTTTTCTTCCCCCTGCTGCCATGGCCTTTTCCTTAATCCTGCCGCTGTCCATGGCTGAGCACGAATTCCCGTTTTATTTCCAGGAACTGCCGCACCTGCATCAGGATGTAGAACAGGATGGCGCGGGCTTCGAATTCTTCCCTGGAATCCGGCAGGGGCTGGCCTTTCATTTGGGCCAACAAGGCCTCCAGCTTCTCCAGAAGCCCCTCCACTGTGTTGTCCCGGTGGAAGTCCTCTCCAATCTCTCCCAGCAGCCCGGCCACCTGCTCCGCCTGTACCGGCAGATACCGGATCCGCATGATGTTATCGTAAATCTCCCGCAGCACCATGCTCTGCTGCTCCCGCATGGCGATGTAGTCCAGTTCGTAGGCGCTCTCCGCAAGCAATGTATTGCCATAGTCGGATACGGCGCAGGCTTTGGCTGCATGGAGCGCTTCCTTAAGCTCCGGGAAGCAGTCCGGGCCGTATGCGGCCTTGTCTTCCTCCGGCAGCCACAGGGACATCCTGTGCAGGATTCCTTTCATCTGCCTGTCCGCCGCCTCTGCCAGCCGCTCGAACTCCCCCTGTCTCCTGCGCAGATGCAAGTTCACCAATATCCCCATCCCCGTGCCGATCAAAAGCAGCAGCACTTCGCCTGCCACCAGCGAAAGCCCCATGTCCCGCTCCGCCAGGAAATGGGTCACCAGCACGGAATCCATGGCGATGGCCTCCGTCCATCCGGCGCAGATGCACAGCAGGGCGAAGATGAAGAGGTATGTGCCAAAGGCCCACAGGCCGTAGCCCAGCAGGGTGAAGCTCAGCTTTGAGAGGGCCAGGGCGCAGAGGAACGCAAGCCATCTGTTCCCGGCGCTTTTCAGGGTCTCCCGCTTGGTGTTCTGGATGCTCAGCACGGTGATGATTCCGGCGGTGGCGGAGTATTTCAGGCCCAATTCTCCCGCCAGGCCGATGGCTATGGCTGCAGCGGCGGCTATTTTCAGGCTTTTTATCAGTTGGAATCTCTGGAGAATTTTCCTCTCGCTGTACAGGCTCGGTTTTCCCATGGTGTCCTTCTCCATCCGTTCAATTTTATCTCTTTTTCGAAAAATCACTCACTTACAGCTCCACAGAAGAACCATTGCAGACTGCGCGTTATAAATCATCGCTTTTTTCAAAAATTCCTCCACAAAGCCAGATTCACGTCCTCATTATATCTCAGACCGGGATATGGTATATCTCCACGATCTCGCCGTCCCCATCCGCCGCGTCTTTGATGTATATGCCGCCGTTACGCTGTATCGTCTTTGCCGAGCCGATATTGTCTTTCGCGCAGGTGATGATCACCGGATTTATCCCATATCCCTTCATGATCGGCAGGGCCATGGACAGCATCTTCGCGGCATATCCCTTCCGCCGCTCTGAGGGCCTGATGCCATATCCGGAGTGCCCGTCCACCTCCTCGCAGCGGCGGCGGATGCTGATGGCTCCCAGGATGGCGGTGCCTTGCATGAAAAAGTACAGATCCTGGCCGGCCTTCCTGTCCGCCTCTATCCATTCTAACCATTCCTCGTAGGTCACATTCTTCTGCTGCCTATGGCTGTAGCGCCTCAGGGCTCCCGGGTTCAGCCTGCCCCCGAAGCTCTCCCATTCGTCCATCATCTCCTGGTATTGCCGCTTGTGCCCTATGGACGGCCTTACCAGTCTCAGTTCTTCCATCCTGCCTCCTTTTTGCATGCCTCTTTTTGCATGCCTCCTTTTCGGGGAATGCTTGCTTTTGCTTCCTCTGGATGCAAGGTCTACAGCGTCATGGAAACCACTTCCGCAAATTCGTTGAACCCCAGCTTTTCAGCCAGTCTGCGGGATGCCTGGTTGCCCGCTTCCGCAGACCACAGAGGCGTCTTGTGGCGGCATGTCAGTTCCCGTATGCAGCCTCCGCAGGCCATTGCCGCATATCCCTTTCCCCGGTATTCCCTCAGGGTATTAATTCCAATCTCCTGTACCTGAGCTCCCATATAGGGCATGTCTGGCGCGTCCGTGCAGCTTACCAGCATGGCATCGGCATATACGCCTATGCATATATGGTTCTGCGCCATTTCGTCAAAATATTCTCTCAGCCATTCCGTGTCCCTGCAGCCCGGATTGCATTTCCGCCAGAAAGCTTCGTACTCCCTGTAATCCTCCTGCGTCAGCACCTTTGCGCCTGACGGGATGTCCTGCATGCTTTCAAAGACATATTTTATGTTGACAGATGGCTTGCGCTGGAAGTTTTTCTCAAAGACCCGTCTGACCTCCTCCGCATCCCCGGCATCCCGGAGCATGCTTTTCAATGCGTCCAGCGAGCTCCCTATCTTGTCCCCATAGGAAATCACGGTTCTGTCCCTCTGGCACAGCGCGTATATGTCAAACTGGCTGCCATACCCATGCTGGACGGTATTTCTCTCCCTGGAATACACATATTCGATTCCTTTCCAATCATGGCTGAGGATTTCGTCCTGCCCCAGCCACTTCTCATAATAAGCTTCTGTAATTTCTCTGTAGCTATTCTTACTGTCCATCCATTGCCTCTTGTATTATAAGTATTTCTCAGACTCTTCCTGGCTTAAATGAAACTGCTCCTGAATCTGAACCTGGATTGCCTGTGCCGGGATGCCCAACTTCTTCAGTATGGAAACCGTTCCTCTGATGCCTTCCTCTATCCCTTTTTCTATCCCTTCTTCTACGCCCTCATTCCTTATCGTCTTCGCTTCATAGTCCAGCACCTTTCCACCCATTATAGACTTCACTCCTTTCCTGACCGCGGCATGCTTCTTAGCTTTAATCTGGCAAGCTCAGGACACCATTCCGCTCCAGCCACTTTGCCACGCCGTCCCGGTCGTTGCTGTCTATTATGCCTGTGGCGGCTTCTTTCAGCTCCGGCACGGCGTTCTCCACGGCGTAGCATTCATCGGACAGCCGGAACATGGGGATGTCATTAATGGCGTCCCCAAAGGAGACGATTCTGTCGCAGTTCCATAGGGCTTTCAGGGACTTGATGGCTTCGGCTTTCGTCGCTTTCCTGGGCATGATCTCACACCAGTACTCGGGGCGGTAAAGCTCCTGCTGGATCGTGCAGCGGAACCTCCCGTCCCGGGAGAAGAGCTCGTATATGGGCATCAGCTCCTCTTTTTCTCCTATGCAGGTATAGTAGAAGACGTCTCCGTCATAGAGGCCGCCGGCATCCCCCAGAGGCCTCAGTCTCCTGTCGCCTTTCCGCTTCGAGAGGTAGCGCTTTATCCCCTCGTTCTCCCGGGCGGTGTCCCAGGACACGCTTTCCCTGCCCTGTATGTAGGAATATACCAGCGGGCTGATCCGCGCCTGGTTCAGGACATGCCTGACGAACCCGGCTTCTTCCTCCGTGAAGTACAGGGAGGAAAGGATTTCCCCTGTGTCAGGGCGCAGGATGAACGCGCCATTGTATACAATCACGGGCATGGTCAGCGCCAGGCCCTGCGCCACCACGGATGCTGATTCCCTGGACCTGGCCGTGGCATAGGTGAAAAGCATCCCCCTTTCCACCAGTCCGTTGATGATCCGCAGGCTCTCCGGATTGATCCGGTCTTTCGTATTCAGCAGGGTACCGTCCAAATCGGTAACATACAGTGTCCTCATAGTCTCGCCTTTCCATCCAAGAACTGCCCGGCCTCTTCCGTCATCCCCTCACAGTCTGCCTGCGTGAAGCCGTGGCGGGGCAATCCTGCCGCAAAAACGTATTTTATCGCTTAGCGCCCCGCAGCGGGTAATCCTCGAAACTATATCCGTAAAGGCAGTCGGGATAATTGCCCCTCCCGGCTATTTTTTCGCTTTTGCTTTTATAAGCAGCATCATAGGGCGGCGCAGCTCGTCCTCCATCCCCGGAACGTCCATCATCTCTGCGGGCGGGACCGCCTCCTCCAGCGCCTGGATTTCGAAGCCGTTTTCCAGCAGTCCCATGGCTATCTGCGTCAGCGTATGATGCTGCTTCGCCACCTCGCAACCACAAAAGCGGGTCTTCCGCTCCCCGGGCATGAAATAATCGTCTATAGGCCAGTACCTGGGCCTGCCGTCTTCGGCATATGCCCAGTCCTGCCCTACCCCTGCGGTGAAGACCGGATGCTCGATGTTAAAGAGGAATATGCCGCCCGGCCGCAATGTCCTGTGCACGTTCCGAAAGACCTGGCTTATATCCCCTATGTAGTGCAGCGCCAGGTTGGAGATGACGCAGTCCCATCCGTTTTCCGGGTATCCGTATTCTTCTATGCCGCAGACCAGGTACTCTATCCGCGCGTGGGCGTTTCGCCGCCGGGCCTCCTGGATCATCTTTCCGCTTAAGTCGATGCCCAATACCTGTTTGGCCCCTTTTTCCACGGAATATCTGCAATGCCATCCGTAGCCGCATCCCAGATCCAGGACGCATTTCCCGGCAAGGGGCGGAAATAAGGGCTTAAGCTGGTGCCATTCCCCGGCTGCGCTCAGCCCCTCCTTGCTGCGGGCCATTTGGGCATATTCATGAAAAAATGTTTCATCCTCATATTCGTTATGCATCTTCTATCCTTTTCGCCCCTCTGCTCATGCCTTTCGGCATCCTCTGGTTTCCCCGCTCAGCCTCTGCGAATTCACTCCACGCAGGCCCGGAGCATCGCGGTGCCTTTCTGCTGCGCTTCGCTCACCTCTCCCAGCAGGCTGGCGTAAAAGGCAGCGGCGGCCTGGCGCCTTTCTCCCGCGATTTCCGTGCCTCTGGCCGTATAGAATTTATCGTACAGGCCCTCCAGCTTGTATTTGTATTCCTGGAAAAAGGACGGCTCCCTGTCGCCTGTCCCATCGGAAACCCGCCCGTCCGGCAGCAACGTGTACAGGGGTTCCGAAAGCTGGCCATTGTAAATCAGCGTCCTGGCGATGCCCACGGCCCCGGATGCGTCCACCTTGTCCGCGTCGAAGAGTATCTTGGCCTCCAGGGATCGGGGCTCATTGCCCTTTC
>CAOOJO010000173.1 GCA_948496895.1 uncultured Acetatifactor sp.
AGGCGAAAGCCGTCCCCGCTCTCCGCGAATGCCCGCCCCGGCAGCAGCATAGCTGCCAGGAGCGTCATGCAAAACATTCTCTTCCAATCTCTTTTCACAACATGAATGCTCTTCTTCCTATGAATGCTCTTCTTCATTTATCCACCATCTGTCCTATGCCGGACTTACCTTTCGCTTCGTCACTGCTGCGGTGCGTTGCCGCCGCTGAAGCTGATATCTGGCAGTTCTTTCGGCATCTCTACGAACAGAGAGTCGCTGACCAGCCTCTGCCCTTCATTCGTCAGAGCGTCATTGACACGGTAGAGCTCTGCCCTGACACTGGTGATTTTGGTCAAATCCGCCTCCTGTCCGGCGGGGATCCAGTAAATCCAGGTGCCCTGTCTGACATTGGGGATAAAGCCTGCGGCAGGTACATCGGCCAGCATGATGCTCTGGGCATTCACATTCCCCTCCGTATCTACGCCGCCTACATTATTTCCATCCTGATCATAAAGTAAGACCACATTGTAGGCCGGGTTCCCCTTGAAGCTTCCCGTGAACACGATGGAACCTGCGGGAATCACATCCTCTGCTCCGGTACCATATTGATAATCCGCCGAGAGCCTTCCGATTGCCGGGACGCCCTCCTGGCTCGCCCTGAAGTCTACATTATCGCTGGTGACTCCTATCACCTCCAGCTCTGCTATGGATATCTGGCCGTCTGTGCTGTCAGGAATCAGCTTCAGAGCCGTGGCGCGGTATGTGCACACGTAATCTCCCTTTTCATTGCGGAAATGTATCGTACCGTCTCCCTCGAAGCTTCCTCTTCCTACATCCTGCCATACGCCCTCCACCAGCGCCTCAATGCTATAGCCGCCCGTACCGCCTGCCGTCTGCTGCTGGAATCCCGAGACGGTGAGTGTTTTGTTGAACTCGATGACGATTTCCGCAGTTCCTTTTATGTCTGCTGTATAAACAGTATCCTTCCTGCCGTCAATGAGCTTCATGGCCACATCCTCCGGCCTGGGCTCGCAGGGGTCGTCATCGGTGCTTTCGCCCACCGGCGCTTCCGCCGTCAGATTCTGGGTGGTCACTGTCCAGAAGGTTTTGTCCAGCCGCCCGTCGTAGGCTATCTTCACAGGATTCAGGGTCTTTGCCGCGGAGCGGTTCAGATACTTGTCGATGACCGTCACCTCGTACCATACCACCCTGTTGTTGATGTAGACCGTGTCGCTGAAGGTATTCTCCGTGGCGAAGCCTACCGGCTGTTTCACCGTACTACCGCCTTCTATCATGCACCTGGTAATCTCATAGCCCAGCACATCTACCTCCGGAATCTCCTTGGAGCTGAGGGTAATGTCCACCTGGTTGGCCGCGTCGCTGTTGACCACGGCAGTCACTCCGTCTCCCACGGCTTCCACTGTCCCACTGGTTCCCAGACTGCTGCTTCCGCCCCGGAGGCTGTAGGCCCTGGCTTCGTCGCTCACATAGTAGATGGCCCTGGCCTCCTTCTCGAACTGGGCGGCATAGGCTCTGGTGCCCTCGTTGGGAGTCATGCCCCAGCGCTCAAAGAACTCCAGGATATTCTTTTCTGCCGCAGCGCAGGACAGCCGCATGAGTATCTGATCCCTGTCCCCCTCCAGCTTCAGGCCCACGCCGCCCGGATTGGGCGCTTTCGCGGGATTACGCGCATAGGTGTCCACCCTGGCGAAGAACAGATTAGCCAGCTGCTCCTCATGGTTCTCATAAGTCTTGTAATTGTATCCTCTGTCGTATGCCAGATGGAGCTGCCAGTACATGCCAAGCTGGGTGAACACATTGGAGGCCCGCCCTTTGGTGCCGGAGGTGACCTTCTTGTAGACTGACGGGTACTGGAAGCGCACGCTGCTGTTGTTGTCCTTGGCCTGGGCCAGCACGGCAAAATAATTGTTGGTGATCTCCGCCACCGCGTATTCATTCTGATTGATGCAGTGCCCGATTTCATGGGCGATGCCCCATCCGAAATACCTGCCGGACTGATATCTGCCCTCGCTGTCGCTGACCACCGGCACGGCGGTCACCATGCCCGGCGCGGAGCCCCACTCGATGCCGATATGGTTCCCCGAAGCGTACATGAACGCGCCGGAGAACATCCTCTGGTAGCGGATGTTCAGATGGCCCTTGGGTATCCGGTCCTTGGCATCCGCCGCATTCGCGTTCAGCCCTTTGTGCTGATAGAAGAGATGCATCATGCCTTCCATGGCATCCATGGACTGCAGAAGCTTCTGGCCCCGCTCCTGGACGCTGCCACCGCCCAGCCCGGCCAGAATCTGCTCCGCGGGCAGGGAGAACATCATGGTATCCAGCAGGAGGTCGGACGCTCCCAGGATACAGTTCGCTTTATCATAGGCATAGTTCACCTGTCCGTTCCCGGAATTCTCATGGGCTTCCCCATGGAGCGCCTGCATCTGCCCCACGAATCCGTCCAGCTCCTCCACGTAAGCAATGGTCCTGGCAAGGCGCTCTCCGCTGTCCGTTACCTGATAGAGATCCAGCTTCGGCACCTGTACGCCGCCGCTGATCCGGACCGCGTACAGGTCGTTGGCGCCGCCGTTGCCAGTGTACTGCACATACAGCGCGCCGCCGCCCTCAACGCCCGTGGCGCTTCCCAGCTTCGGCACGGTCACTTTGTTGGGGCCAATCTTCAGATTCGCCGCCACTGTGCCCATGGGGCTGGCCTCGGAATGGTACTGGGTGGCCACCAGCTGCAGATTGGCCGACTCTCCGGTCTTTTTGGTATTGTGGCCCACATAGACCATGATTTCCTCCTGGGCCGCCGCCACCACGCCCAGGGGCTGCCAGGCGTTCAGGCCGCCAAAGCCCCTGCTCACGTCCTTCGTGGTGATGCCCCCATGTACCTGCACCGATGCCTTCAGCGCCTTATCGTTCAGGATGGCTTCCGCCGTGGCAAGCTCCCGCTCCAGCAGCTCCTTGTCGGGATGGAACTCCCCGCTGATTTCGTCAGGTGTGTTGACCTGCGCCCGCAGTCCGTCTATGGTCTCCTGGGTCACGTCCTCCCTGAGCACCGTGTGGAGATTGTCCTGGTACAGGTTCATGATTGCCTCCAGCAGGGTGTCATAATGGTAGAAATAGACTTCCGATACCGTTATCTGGTTGCCCTCGGCGGCATAGCGCGCCAGGCCGAACTGAATCTTCCTGGCATTCACGGGCTGGGGGAGCTTCAGCACGTAGTACAGTCTGTTGCCGGAATCCCTCTTTTTCTCCAGGGAGATGCGCCCATAGTTTATGTACTCCTCCTTCCCTGTCTCGTCCCACCAGCGCACCTGGACATAGGAGATTCCCGTGTCCTGGGAGGTGACATCATGGAAGGCTATGGTGTCCAGCTTATAAGCCTGG
The DNA here is from genome assembly GCA_948496895.1 of uncultured Acetatifactor sp. Lineage (GTDB taxonomy): Bacteria > Bacillota > Clostridia > Lachnospirales > Lachnospiraceae > Acetatifactor. The sequence goes on from CAOOJO010000173.1 coordinate 3,376, forward strand.
TCGAACTCATAGGTAAGGCCATGCTTCTGGTTCATATAGTTGAAGCCGCCATCGTCCCAGGTGTTCTTGACATAATAGGAGGCTCCGTTTTGGTCCACAGTTCCCCAGGCCGTACCGACAGACCCGTCCAGGGGACTGGCCTCCATCCTGCCGTTCTGGGCTGTGCTGATGATGTGGGAGCTGGGCTTTCCATCCTCCACCGGGTTGATCAGCTTGTACTTGGGCATCTGTGCCGGCTTGAGATCCGTGGTGGTGGCCGCCGCCAGCAGCGAAGGGCCGCTCTCTCCGAACATATTCACCCCCGTGACATAGACCGTATACTCCGTCATATCCTCCAGCCCTGTAATAGTATAGCTGTTGGTAGTAATTCCCTCTATTTTCAGGTATTCGCTGTCGCTGCTCTTTCTGTAGTACAGGTTATAGAAATCCGTATCCTTCATCAGCTTCCAGGATACCAGGATGCTCTGGTACTTCCCCGTTGCGGACACATTGTCCGGTTTGTCCGGCTTTTTGGTGGGCATGGGAGTGACGGTCACCGTTTCGGTGTATATGCTGCGCCATGTGCCGTTCGCTGACCGTACACGCACCTGATAAGGCTGGCCATTGACCAGCTCTTTCCCTCCATAGGAGGTAATCTCCATAGCGCTTTTTACCACCATCACTGTCTCCGGCGCATTGGTGCCGACAGGCATGACTTCCACTTCAAACCCTGTGGCATTGCCCGGATCCTGCCATGACACGCTGATCCGCTTGTTGCCCGGCTTCACGTCCAGTCCCATCGGTGCTCCCGGTTCCGGCTCCGGGATACGGTTCTCCATGCCGTTGACGAATTCCACCCTGGAGATCTCCACCAGGTTATTGCTGCTCCGCACGCCCTTGATGTTCAGCGTCACCCGCTTCACCGCGACCTGTCCTCCAAGGCGCACCTCAATCTTCCCGTTCTCGTTCAGCCTCACCTCCACATTGGTCTCCGCCAGGAGCTGAACCGGCTCCGCGGACACGAACCCTGTATGCTGCTCCTGTCCGTTCTCGTCCAGATAGGCAATGTCCACCTCCGCATCGGTTATAGGTGTATCCTTTCCCGATTCGAAGACGAATCCGTCTACCAGCCCTCCATCGCCCAGCAGACCTGTGTTGAATTCAAAAGTCAGGCCTACAGAATTCCCCTCCGAAATCGGGGCATCTCCGCCCGGCTTCAGTGTGACAGGGACGCCGTTCTCCAGAAGCTCCGCCAGATTTCCTTCCACCGTGGTATCACCATAGCCGAAGGAATCGATTCCCGCCGATGGCACAGAACTCTGGATTTTTGCCAGGATATCCAGGCTTTGATGATAGCCAATGGTAAAATATTCCAAATCCACCAAATCAATCTGGCCGTCACGGTTCAGATCAGCCACCAGTCCGGTGGCGTCCCCGCCCTCGATGGCTGCCATCAGCGCGGTCCTGTCGCCCTCGTTGATAATGCCGTCCCTATTCACATCGCCTATCAGTATGACGCCCGGATGAGGCTTCCCTTCCACATATTCAACACCCTTCCCCTTTAGGAAGCCCGTCATCAGCTTCACGCTCTCCCTGCCCCTGACGGTGACCTTCTGAGTGTATGTGGCAAAGCCCTCACCGGTGACCACCAATGTGTAGTCTCCTGCCGCAAGCCCTGTGAAGGAGCATCTCTTCTCCTGGCCGCTGCCGTTATCCTCACCCAGAGTCATAAAGCTTTCCTGCACGCCGCCCCGGGCATCCGTCAGGGTAACGGCGAAATCCACTGGAGCGCCCAGAATCAGCACCGCGCCTATGGACACGTCAACCTGGCCGATATTGCCCGCCATTGTCTGGCTACGGGATGTATCGGCCCCGGGCTGGCCCGCTCCCTCCGGCACCGCGGTTTCCTCCGGCACAGCAGTCCCACCGGGCTGGGTGTCCTCCGGCAGCGCCGCGTCATCCGGCTGTCCGGTCGCGACCGGCGCAATGGTCTCCTCAGGCACATCGCCTGTCCCGGGCACTAATCCTGTTTCAGGCACATCGCCTGTCCCGGGCACAATGCCTGTTTCAGGCACACTGGTCGTCTGCCCGGGCTGTTCTCCGCCCTCCTCCACCGTCTGTCCGGCGGTGTCGGGTTCCGTAGCATAAGTGGAAAAGCTTGTTCCAATCAGTAAGACACACGCCATCAACAATGCTATTTTCCGCTTCATCATCCTTTTCCTTCCTCTTCTGTCGTCTCTGCTGACAAGAAAGGGGCCATAAATCGCTTCCGCACAATTCATGGTCCCATTCAGTACACCTAGATACAGTCGCTTTCTACCTTCTACCTCTTCTGCAGCAGGGATTTCCCGGTCATCTCCGCGGGCTGCTCCTTCCCCATGATTTCAATCAGGGTGGGCACGATGTCCGCCAGGCAGCCGTTCTCCCGCAGGGTGTAAGCCTCATCGTAATTCACCAAGATGAAGGGCACCTGGTTCGTGGTATGGGCGGTGAAGGGCTCGCCGGTCTCGTAGTCTATCAGCATCTCCGCGTTGCCGTGGTCAGCACAGATGAACATGGCTCCGTCCACCTCTTTGATGGCCTCCACTGCCTTTCCGACGCACTCGTCCACTGCCTCCACTGCCTTGATGGCCGCCGCCAGGACGCCTGTGTGGCCCACCATGTCGGGATTGGCGAAGTTGATGATGATGACGTCGTATTTCCCGGAGCGGATGGCCTCGCAGAGCTTGTCGCACACGCCGTAGGCGCTCATCTCGGGCTTCAGGTCATAGGTGGCCACCTCCTTGGGGGAGGGAATCAAAAACCGGTCCTCGCCCTTGTTT
>CAOOJO010000174.1 GCA_948496895.1 uncultured Acetatifactor sp.
TTGTTGACGATGAAATAACGCTTGTCCAGTATTATCCAAATTACAGGACCACTTTAGGTATTCAGTCAGGATTTCGCAAATCCTCTTCAGGACTTCATAGACCTGGGCGTTCTCTTCGGCGACCGCTGCCGATATCATCCGCATCAGCGTCTCCGTGCCGCCCACCACCTCGCTCCCGGCCTCGCCGCCTGCCATGACCTGGCCGGAGCGGTTGATGCCGAATGCGGTGGGCTTGTCCATGATCATCGGCGCATCCATGGCCTTCTTGTACCATTCCACACCCAGCTTCGGCAGACCAGGCAACCCTATCTTACTAGCCAGCGTCCCCAAAACGCCGCCTTTGTCCCACTCTATGGAAAAGTGCGGCAGTTTGATTTTGGGAAGCTTCCAATCAAAGTCCATTAACCCCTTTATCTTATCCACGATTCCTTTCACGGCCTCCTGCGCTCCCGAAAATATGGACGACATCTTCTCCCCGAACCCATCGAACTTGGAGAATATGGCCGCCCCCATCTCTTCAAAGCCCCCTGACACCTTCTCTTTCAGCATGCCGATTGCGGCGGCTCCTTTTTCCCTCAGCTTCCCGAATCCAGCCTCTGCCTTCTCAGCCAGGTCCGATATCTTGTCCACTGCGCTGTCCCGCATCTGGGAAAGCTTGCTCCCTACCTTTTCCCTGATCTCCTCAGCCTCAGATACGATTTTCTCTCTTGCTGCTGAAAACCTCTGCGACCATTTTTCTTTCAAGTCGCTGAATTTATCCGCGGCACGCTCTTTCATATCCTGAAAGCCCGTTACGATTTTTTCCTTCATCTCGGATACTTTCCGAGAGGCATTCTCTTTCATTTCTTCTGCTTTGCTGATGACTTTATCTGCCATCTCATGAAATTTATCCGTAGCCTTTTCTTTTAGGTCGGAAAAGAATCCTTTGATGCCATCAACCGCACCTCCTACCGTATCCTTAATCTTGCTCCATGCCTTTCCAGCCCAGGCACATATCTCATCCCAGTTCTTGTATAGCGCGACTCCCGCAGCTACCAGAGCAGTGACCACGCCTATCACAGCTAGTACAGGGGCCCCAATTGAAGCTATGGCCGGAACCAGCGTCGTCCCGATGAAAGACGCCACACTGCCGAACAGGCCCATCACTTTCGTGGCTCCTGTGACCAGGCCTCCTCCTATCTTTATGATGCCGCTAATCCCTCCAGACAGCTTCCCGCCGATGGATATGACGTTCCCTATCACGGAGACGCCTTTTCCAAAAATCGTCAAGAGCGGACCAGCAGCGGCTACCAGGAGGCCAATCTTGACAATGAGCTCCTTTGTCTTATCATCCAGTCCCTTGAACCATTCCGCGAACTCATGCACCTTCTCCGCGCCTTTTTCTAGATAGGGTACCAGCATCTCGATAATGGTGCCACCCAAATCCACCAGCACGTTCTTGGCCTCATTTATGGCTTTCTGTGCCTTGAAGGATGTGGTCTCCAGCTTCCCGAACGCCGTCTCGGTGGAGCCGGTCACATCGTTCATTTCGGCTAATCTGCTATTAAATACCTCCGCGCTCTCCCCCAGCAGGGTGACCCCGGCTTTCGCCGCCTCCGCGCTCCCCCACATGTCATTAAACGCAAGGTTCTGCTCCTTCGCCGCTTTATCCACGATTTCCAGACAGTCCCCAAGGGAGTACCCCTCATCCATCAGCTCCGCAAAGGACTTCCCAGTCTTTTCCTTTAGGACATCCGATACCTTCGTTCCGCTTTTGCCCAGCTCATTGAGCATGGAGTTGATATATGTAGTGGACTCTGCCGTGGCGATGCCCTTGGCTGTCGTAATCGTATATGCCGAAGCCACCTGCTCCAGGGACACGTTGTAGGACTTTGCCGTAGGTATCACCTTGCCCATGGAAGAAGATAGGTCCGCCACTGTGGTCTTGCCCAAGTTCTGCGTCTGTATCAGGACATCCGAGACCCTGGTCACCTCCCCGGCCTCCATGCCATAGGCGTTCATGATGGTGGTGAGCACGTCCAGCGACTGGCTCGTCTCGGCGAAGCCTGCCCGGGCCAGCTTCGTGGAGTTGCTGACGAAGTTGACCGCATCCGCCGTCTTCTGTCCCGCGGATATGGCATTGTACACATCCTCCGCAATGGCCACGGCGCTGATGCCTGTCTGGTCGGACAGCCCAAGGATGGCGGCCCGCATATCGTCCATGGACATCTCGGATTCGTCCGCAATCGTGGAGACCTTCGCCATGGCATCCTCAAATGATGATGCCGACACCACCGATGCAGTACCGAGGGCCGTCACACCGGCCGTGACCGTCTTCGTCAGCTTCCCGCCCATATCGGATATGCCTTTTCCGTACTTCTCTAGCTTCGAGCCAAGCTTTTCCGCGGCCTGCTCTACCTTCTGCATGCTTTTCTCTGCGGCATCTGTATCTATAAATATCGATCCGAACAGTTTGAACAGCTCCATCTATGTCACCCGATTATCCCTTTCACATCCTTCAGGATTTCTGCCGCGGATTTCCCGTCCCTTCCCTCAGGTACGCCCTGATTCGGGAGCAGTTCTAACTTGAACTCCTCGAACCCCATGCTCGACTGGTACATGATGGCCCACCGCAGGAATAGCCTGTCCTCCTCCTCTGCATCCGAGGCATGGCATACCAGCTCGCAGCCATCAGCGAACGGCATGGCCAGGACGCTGGCCGCGCCGCCGCCATACCGCCGATAGACCAGATCCTCCAGCCTTACAGCTTCTCGGCAAAATCTGAGGCTGAACGCAAAAAATTTGCAACGTTGTTCTCCTCACATATCCGCCTGATGTCCTTTATGAGGTCATCTAAAGAGCGGTTCTTGATGTCTTCCGGCTTGCTCTCGCAGATTCCGGACATCAGGTCATACAGCTGCTCCTCGGCTTGCTGGCTGGTGCAGGAGACTAGCACTTTCATGGCTGCGTCCATCCATATGCTTTCTTTATCTGCTCCATCTTTTTTCACTGCCTTATAGGCATCCTTGACCGTATCCATCACGTCCGTATTCTTCAGGAGGCGCGCCGTTTTGAACACGTCCCCAGTATTAATCTTCCTCATTCCTCATTCCCTCCTTCTCGCTACTCCATTTTTATCCAATCATCCGCCGGAGACATCGCCTTGTCCAGCTTTGGGCTTTTTAGGGTACAGTATTTTATACGGCGGGCTGTCCAGGTCTTCTTGGGAGTAATGCCCGTAGAACGTCATCGGAATCGTGGTCTCGCCCTTGTCCTTCATGGTTATTTTCAGCCCTTCCGTGCTTAAGCTGTTATGGACCTGTATGATGACCGGTTCGTTGCTTCCGCTCAGCGTTCCGACCCATGTCACATTGTCCAGATAGTCATCCGGGTCTATGGCCGCATTTCCTGTAATCACATCGTATTTTTCATCAGCTTCCGTGTCCACTGTGGCAGCTCCCAGCGCCGCTTTGATGGTCTCCGCCGTAGCCTCCAGCACCGTAGCCTTTAGGTACACGTCCCAGGAATCGATGACCTCCATGCCCTTCGCGCGTCCCTTCACTCCGTCAACATCTATCTGCCGGATGGATGCCGCCGCAGAAAACTCGCCACCGCCTTGGGTAGCCCCAATCAGCTTCCCTGCTGCCACGGCGGAATCAAAAGTGTCATTGGATGTTCCGCCTTCTTCATATGTAAAATTTTTAAAGAACGCCCCTGCGTCCAGCAGAAGGTTTTCCATTGTCCGATTCGTATAGCCGGAATACGACCTCTTCTTGTTTTTCATTTCAATCCTCCATTTCGTAGACGCGCATCTCGAACTGTTCCCTTACCCGCTTAATCGTCTTGTCCGGATCCGGGATGTTCTGGCGCGCCCCCTTGAATATCCTGATCAGATGTCCCTCTGTCATATAGTTGCACCGGTGCAACCGGCTTTCCAGGTCGTCCATCATGCTGCTGGCCCGGGAATAGTATGGATACTGATCCCATGCATTAATCTCCAGTGCGTAAACCTGCTGCCCAGCATCCTCCGCCAGCCTCCTGGCAGAAAAGACCATGTACGGATATGCCGCATCCTCCGGAGCCTCCTCGCAGTAGGCCCCTGTCAGCTCCTCCAGCACTTTCTCCAGGCTCTTCATCAGTCCTCACCGCCTCCTCTATATTCTTCATCGTTAATCAGCGCCAAGGCCCTGGCCTCGTCCTCCAGCGCTGACAGATATTGGCTCTCTATCCTGATGATGTCCGGGATATTGTCCTGTACAGCGCTTGTCAGGATTCCATGCTTCTTCATCTTGCTGGAGCCCAGCTCCTGCTCTGTGCCGTACCATGTCCCATGCTTTATGCCCACCAACAAATCCCCTTCGTTTTTCCTGGCCCAATATTGGAAGGCTCCCTTGGAGCCCCTGACACGCCTGGACTTCCTTAGGCTGTTGTGGTAAAGCTTTTGTGCGGCCTTATTGGCTGTGATGCATACATACTTGCCCACGTCCCTTAGGGCCGCCCTGGTCAGCTCCCTTATGGTATAGGCACACCTGTCCACGTTAGACACTATCTTCAGCCCATCCTTAGTCACCCTTGTCACTGACGGCGGCAATGGCATCCCTCACACCTCCATAGCATGTAATCTCCAGCTCGTTGCTGGCGGTACGGTATGTCCGCAGGACTGTGTAACGTGTCCCCTCATGGATCAGATACCTCTGTCCCTGGTAGTCCATATAGTCCGTCAGCTTGAACTTGATTTCCGGTTTCTGGCCGACTGTCTGGGACTGATAGAACTCGCTCTGGCCGATGGACTTCAGCTCCGCGAAGACTGCATCCGACAGCTTCATTTTCATGGCCGGATTCCCATAAGAGTCCTTTTCCCCTGACGCATTCGGCACCATGTCCGCGAAATATATCATCTCGTCCCGCATTTGTATCCCTCCGCCATACTCATGGAGTCCCGCAGCCCCTCATAGTTCCTTAAAAACTGTTCCCCTTTTCCCAGGTAGTCAAATTGGGCCTTGCAGTACAGCTCCACCGCCTTGTCCACCAGAGCATCGTCCGCCTCCGGGTCGATGCCAACCCGGCTCATGTCCAGCCGGGCGGCCTCGATGTTGCTGGCGATGTCATCATCCATGCGGGAGTGGCTGATACGCATCTTCTTTCTCACCTGTTCAGCCGTTATCATGGCCTGCACCTCCATCCTTGGGCAGAAGCCACTCAAGCCTTGTCCGCCGCGGCTTCCTTCAGCAGGGCGTGTGCCTTATTGGTTACCACGTTCCCATCCATGATTGCATATCCCACATAATCCGTGTTACGCAGCTTTACATGGTCTTCTGTCATCATGCTGACTTCTTTGTTGATGTTCAGGTGGTATCCATCTGATGCATTGGAAATCAGAATTTCCCCGTCCTCCATAGAATCATCCTCCTTGACAGGCATCCCCAGGATGCGGAACTGCGCCTGGCTGGTCACATCTGGGACGAACAGCGGTCGCTTGTTCTGATCCATGACCATGGCCAGCTTGTTCCATATGGTCTTGGAGTTCGCATAGATTGCCAGGCCTGTGCCATAGCCGGATTTCACCTTCGACCTGGCTCTCACGATGTCATCATACTTGGGCACCGTACCATTGGCATACTCCACCACCTGTGGCGTGTCTGTCTCGGATGTCAGGGCCGTGACCGTCCCCATGGGCTCTGGTTTCCCGGATGCCGCCGATGCCCCGGCTCCATGCGTGACCCCATACCCTGCTGCCGCACCCATCTTCTTGGCCATCTTCCTCTGGACGAAAGGAATGAAGTCCTCAATTGCCATCTCCTTCAGCTTCCAGGATACCGTAATTGCCCTGGAAAGCTCACAGCCTCCAAGCTTGTATTCCTTAAAGGTCTCCTTCCCATCTTCTGTATTCGTGGCTTCATCGTACCACTTCGCATCGGAGGAGGTATCCTCCTGAATCATGGTCAGCAGCCCGTTAACGTATGTCCTAGTGACATCAGAAAAATACGGATAATACTCGCCGACTATCTCCCAAATCCCTCTTGCCACCGTCTCAGGGATGACAATGGGCGTATTTTTGGTGGTATGGGTATAGGCCTCGTTGACTAGCAAGAAATTATCCATCTCGCTGTCGCTCATGGTCCTTCCCATGAGGTGCTTCGCCCATGCGTTCTTATACTCCTCCGATTTCCAGGCTTTAATTTTCGGATTGTCAT
>CAOOJO010000175.1 GCA_948496895.1 uncultured Acetatifactor sp.
GCTACACTCTTTCCCTACACGACGCTCTTCCGATCTCTGGGCGTTCTGCATGGCGGTCTTCGCGGTTTCCAATTCATTCCGAATCTTCTCCTTGCGGCCCTCCAGCATCTTCCTGGCAGGATTGAACAGGAAATAGCTCAAGATCAGGAACAGGAAAAAGATGGCAATGATCATCAGACAGGAATCAGCCAATAGCTGCCAGTCCAGGTCGAACAGCCTCGACATGGACTCACCCTCTGTTAAAAGTATCATTTCTGCCTCCTTTCCTCCCTCTTAAAATGCATCATGCTCTGCACTTCTTTAAGGAAGAAGGGGTTTCACGAACATCAAAAGGATTGCCACCAGCAGGCCGTACAGACCTGTGGTCTCTGCCACTGCCTGGCCAAGGAGCATGGTCTGCATGACCTTGGGCTGCGCGCCGGGGTTGCGTCCCACTGCCGCGGCGGCGTGTCCTGCCGCGATACCCTGTCCTACACCAGGTCCGATACCGGCGATAACCGCCAGACCTGCGCCAATCGCGGAACATCCTAAGATAAAGTTTTCATTGAAATCCATGGTTTTTTCCTCCTATGATTATGAAAATAATTTTTACACTACTACCTTCTTGTGCCATCACCGATCTCATTCGAAATGTATGTCATGGTCAGCATGCAGAACACGTAGGTCTGAATTGCCCCTGAGAACAAATCAAAATACACATGAAGCGCCGCGGGCCAGGCTGTGGCGAACCATCCCAGCAGGCCGTACAGCAGTGCCATCATCGCCGTCCCCGACAGGACGTTCGCGAACAGACGCAATGACAGAGATATCGGCACCGCGATCGCGCTTATCACGTTGATGGGCATCCAGATCGGCAGCCAGGGCGGCAACGGAGAACAGAGATCCGTCCAGATCGTCATCGGCTTCTGATATTTCCATTTATTGATATGAATCAATAAAAACGTCAGAAACGCCAACGGCAGCGTCACGCCGTAGTCCGCCGTAGGAGGCCGCAGGCCCAGCAGACCCGATATGTTGCTCACCAGGATAAAGATAAAGATGGTGCCGATATAGTTAAAGAACTTCGGCGCCGCCTGTCCCATGGTGCCGCTGACCATGCCGTCCAGCTTATCGACGATCATTTCCACCACATTCTGAAAGCCGCCCGGCACTTCCCTGGCTTTCGCCATGCACCGATTGGCGGCGATGGCAAAGGCTACCAGCAGAAGCATCACAATCAGGATGCATATGTGCGATGTGGTGATCCAGACGGGATGCCCGAAGAAGGAATACTGAAACACCCCATGGATATTGAAATCGACATCTGCCCCGCCGGACAGCAGAATTCCATGTCCCATACTCTCACCTCTCTTTCCTTAAAAATTTTGCAGTTCCTTTCGCCGGGCCAGCAAGAACCTCACTGTCCGGCAGGGATTTCTCCCTCCTGCGCCGCAAGCTCCTCCTCCGAGAGGGGGATGGGATCCTCCTCATGGAACAGCTTATTGCACAGTTTATGAGTAATCGGCTGAAGATAAGCCGTTACTTTCATACTCATATAGCCCAGGAAGAACACAAGCGGGTTCAGCGTATCTGTCAGGGTGACCAGCACCAGTACCCCGGCCAGCAGGAAATAGCGGAAAAGATACCCCCTGGTGACCATACCCGCGGCATTCGCGCCACTAAGCAGCGCCCTGTCCAGGGTGCGGCACATGTGGATGCTGCCCGCAAAAGCGAAGGCCACGCCGAACCACAGGCTCAGGGCGTACTTTCCCTGGAAAGCGCCATGCCCGCCCCGGGCTATGATCAAAGCCCCCGCGACCTGGCACAGCAGGCCAAAGAAAAGCATGCCTATATGCATCTCCAGAAGCGTCCTATTCATCCGCTTCGCCGCTTCGATTATCTTCATCTGACACACCCTGCTCCCTGTCCGAATCATCCCCGCCGCACATGCGCCTGGCAGTGCGGTACACATTCTGTCCTCCGGCCACTGCCCCAATCACAAAAAAAAGGATGGTAATCCAGGAGGTGCCCAGCTTACGGTCCAGCCAGACCCCCAGCGCGGACATCATGCAGATTGGCACTATCATGTGCAGCCCGAACTGCGTGATCATCACAAGGGATTGGTACACTATTCTGTCATCATCTTTCCGCCGTTTCATACAGACACCACCTGGGGCTGAATTTGGCCCTTTTTTGATTATACCCATTTTTGCCAAAAATGTCTAGGGCAATTACAGGATTTGTCATTTTTCCGGTGATAAATTTCTGTGAACTTTTTGTGAAAAAAGGATTTACTAACCTCCGCGGACGGAGTATCATGGTTTTATGATAATGTTTTTGTGATGATTATTGATAGAAGAACAAACGAAAAAGGAGATGGCCATGAACATATCCAGGATATACCGAAAACGAATCATCCCGAAGGATCTCATCCCCCTGGACGACGACATCATCGTAGCCCAGGACGAGGAGACGCTCATCACCAAATGGAAGACTCTGAACCCCAAGACTGCTTTCTCCCACGGCTGTTCCTGCTTCTTTCTGACGGAGGGGATCAAGGTGAGCAAGGTGTACCGCAGCGATGGCTCGCTGCTTCGCTGGTACTGCGACATCGTGGACTTCTCCTTTGATCCGGAGGAGGGAAGCATGACCTACACCGATCTCCTGGCGGATGTCATCATCGATTCCCAGGGACTGGTGAAGGTAGTAGACCTGGACGAGCTGGCCCAGGCCATGGAGCATGACTGGATTACAAAGGAGCAGTCGATTCGCTGTCTCCAGAACCTGAACCGACTGCTCACACTGATCTATCGGGATAAATTCGACAGGCTCCAGGCCAGGCTGGACAATCTGGGCTTATAAAATCCTTTTCAGTAAAAGACATGCCCGCCGATGTTGATGCCGCTCAGGCCCTCGATGGGGGTGCGGAAGTACACACAGTTGCCCACGTTGGTGACGCCGGACATGGCTGTGTCCGCCGCCCGGTAGCAGCTGTCCGTGGCAAGGTCCGCGGCAAGGGCCAGATCCAGGCGGCCGCTGGCCACCGGGGAGAACTGTCCGCCCTGGTAGATGACGCCCACCACGGTATCAGGATACTGGGAGCTGAGCACCCGGTTGATCACTACGCTGCCCACCGCCACCTGTCCGTCATAGGGTTCGCCGCCGGCCTCGCAGTAGATCAGGTTGGCCAGGAGCTTCCTGTCCCCCTCCGAGAAAGCGACCTCGGAAATGTTGCGCCACACGCCGTTGGCCGCTGCCTGGGACAGGGCGATCTCCTCTGCCAGCTTCTGGCGCAGATAGTCCAGATCCTCTTCCTTTTTCTGAATCTCCGCCTCATAGGCCAGAGCCTTGCGCTCCGCGTCGGATATCTGGTTGGAGTATTGGTTGATGGAGCTGGACGCCTGGTCGATCAGGCCCGAGACCTTGTCCCGCTCCGCCTGGGCCTGGGCTATCAGGCCCTCCAGCTCGGTCTTCTCCGCCTGGAGCCTGGCCTCCTGCTCCTCGATCAGCATGCGGTTGTTGATATAGGCGTCCAGCATCTTCTGGTCGTAGGCCGCCACCTTCTCCATCTGATCCGCCAGGTTCAGCAAGCCGGACAGGCTTCCCGCGGAGAGCAGCGCTGTCAGGTAGCTGTCCTCCTGCCTTTCGTACATGCAGCGAACCATGGCGGCCATGCTTTCGTACTGCCACTCCTCCTTGTCTTTTGCTTCCTCCAGCGCTTCCTGGGTGTCCGCGATTTCCTGCTCCTTCCCACGAATCTGGCCGTCCAGATTCTCCAGGTTCTCCACCACCTGGTTCATCTGCGCGTTCAAATAAGACAGCTCCTTTTCCAGGCTGTCCCGCTTGCCCTCCAGCGTCCCCAGATTCTCCTGGGTCTTGTCCAGCTCGTCCTGGAGCGTGTCCTTCTCTTTCTCTGTGCGGTCGATTTCCTCTTTGGTCTTGCTGGTAGCCGACACGAACGCCCCGTCGGGGGCAGCCCAAGGGGCAGGTTCAAATGTCGCCGCCAGTAGAACCGCTGCCAGGACGACCCCTGCCCTCTTATAACTCTTCACCCCATACACCGCCTTTCACAGTGCGCAAAGATTTTCGTCTCTTTTCCTTATTTGGTGCCGAAGATGCGGTCGCCTGCGTCTCCCAGGCCCGGTACTATATAGCCGTGGTCGTTCAGTTTTTCGTCCAGGGCCCCCACGTAGACATCCACGTCGGGATGGGCCTCCTTCATGGCCTGGATTCCCTCGGGGGCGGCTATGATGCACATGAAATGGATGTTCCTGCAGCCCTTCTCCTTCAGCATCCGGATGGCTGCCACGGAGGAGCCGCCGGTGGCCAGCATGGGATCTACTACGAAGACCTCGCGCTCCGCGCAGTCCGCGGGGAGCTTGCAGTAGTATTCCACGGGCTTCAGGGTCTCGGGATCCCGGTAGAGGCCGATGTGGCCCACCTTGGCCGCGGGAATCAGGTTCAGCATGCCGTCCACCATCCCCAAGCCCGCCCGCAGGATGGGGACGATGGCCATCTTCTTGCCGCTGAGCTCCTTGGCCGTGGTCCGGCAGATGGGGGTCTCGATCTCCACGTCCACCAGCTTCAGCTCCCTGGTGGCCTCGTAGCAGATCAGCATGGCTATCTCGCTGATGGTCTGGCGGAAGTCCTTGGTGCCGGTGTCCTTTCTGCGGATGAGGCCGATTTTGTGCTGAATCAGGGGGTGATCCATAATATATACGTTTGCCATATCTCTTCTCCTATTCCAGTTCCGCATACATCCGTCCACCACCATTTCCCCGCATAGGAGTTCCGGCCGCCTGCGTCCGTAAATCCTATGGGCGCTGGCTGGATGCATGCTGTTTCCAGTTCCGTATCTTCTTATTTATCTGCTTTTTCGATAAGGTCGATTCGCCTCTGGTGGCGGGCTTCGCCGGAGAACGGGGTGTTCAGGAAGACGTTCACGATCTCCAGGGCCAGGTTCTCCCCCACTATGCCGCCGCCTAATGCCAGTACGTTGGCATCGTTGTGCAGCCTGGTGAGCCTGGCCGTCAGGGTGTCCGCGCACAGGGCGCAGCGGATGCCGGGATGCCTGTTGGCCGACATCGAGATGCCTATTCCCGTAGTGCAGATGACTATTCCCTTCTCGCACCGCCCTTCGGCTACGGCTTGGGCCACAGCGTGTCCGTATACCGGATAGTCGCAGCTTTCCGTGCTGTGGCATCCTAAATCCTCACAGGGGATGCCCGCCTCCTTCAGATGCCGGATGATGCGCTCCTTCAGCGCAAAACCGCCATGGTCGCTTCCAATCGCTATCATGCTTCCTTTTCCTCCTCTTATTGTCTCTTTGTCTTCTTTGTTGCTCTGTCAGTTCGTGTCTCTGCGCCTGTCCGCCGGGCAGCTCCGCGCAATGGCTCCCTGCCCTCAGTCCTCCGGGCCGGGGCTGCCATCCCCGGCGGGCAGTCTGACGACCCTGTGCCCCGCCGCCTTCCGCAGACGGTTCATGATGGCCTGTCCCAGGCCCTGCTCCGGAAAGCTCTCGGAATAGATGCTGGCCACCTTCTCATCGTCAAGCTCCCGCAGGACGGAGAACAGGTTCCTTGCGATGTCCTCCTGCGCCCCGCGGCTTCCAATACATTTTACCACATCCGCACGGTATTGTTCAAGTACTTCTATGGTGCCGATGACCCCTGTCTTCTCCCCTTTTTCACGGTCTTCCTCCACATGGCGGTTGATGTAGGCCACCACCTGCTCGGTTGGCCCCTCCACGATTTGGAGCCTCCCCTCCGGCGCGTAGTGGCGGTACTTCATTCCGGGCGCCTTGGGGGCCTGACCGCTGTCCGGATCCAAGATTGTGACATCCATGTCAACTTTTCCCAGGATGTGGTCCAGCATCTCCTGGGTGACATAGCCCGGGCGCAGAATGCGGGGCGACTCTTCCGTCAGGTCGATGATGGTGGATTCCAGCCCTATGCCCACCTGCCCGCCGTCTATGATCATCTCTATCCGGCCCTCCATGTCCTCCGCGACGTACCCGGCGCAGGTGGGGCTGGGCTTCCCGGAGCGGTTGGCGCTGGGGGCGGCGATGTAGCCGCCGCTGTACTCTATGAGCCTGCGCGCCACGGGGTGGGAGGGGAAGCGCACCGCCACGGTGCCCAGTCCTCCGGTGGTCTCCCGGGGGACTGCCCGGGACTTGGGCAGTATCATGG
>CAOOJO010000176.1 GCA_948496895.1 uncultured Acetatifactor sp.
TACAGGGTGAAGCCGCTGTCGGAGAGATTCTCTACCACATAATCCAGGATGCTCTGCTTGAGCCGGGATTCTTCATCGGCTTTCTCGCTGCTGGCCCGCTGGCAGGCGGCGGTAAGGCGCTCTGCCACCTTTTCCGAAATATCCTCCGCCCTGTCCCCGCTGTGATGGCCCAGAAGGAATTTGCTCTCCTGCGCCAGCGCATCGTCATGGAGGCTTTCGCTGATGCGCAGCATGGTCAGGTACATCTGCTGGTTCATGAGCTGCAGCTCCGCATCCTGCAGCGCCCCCTTCTTCCCCTTATAAATATCCGAGACCAGCGCTGACAAAAGCCTGGTCTGGCCCGTGGCCGCCAGATTGATCAGCCGTGACTCTGTCTCGATGGGAAATACGGCGGTGTGCGCCCTCCTGGCCTGGCTGGCATCATAGAAGGTGACAGCCCCGGACTTTGCTACAGAGTCGTCGTCCAGCAGGGACACCGCCCGGTCGAAAAGCTCCGAGAGCTCGTCAAGGCTCTCACAGAAACCGCCGCACAGATAGGACAGGGGGAAGTGGAGCCTTTCCCCTAATAGCCTGTGCACCCGGGCTATGGCCTCCTCCAGCTTCCGGCGGCACGCCGAAGCGTCGCTCTCCTGGAAGATGAGCAGGAATGCCGATACCTGCTGATTATATTGGGCCCCATAGGCCCGGAATGCCTCGGTCTGGGAAAAGGTGGACAGTATCAGGACCGTGGCGCTCTCCAGCTCATGCATGGACTGGGAGTCAAGCCATTCGCCATATCCGGTATTGTTCACCAGGAGCACGGAATAGCTCTGCCCCGCAAGGTTGAAGGAAAGGTATTCCGACAGGCTCTCCGTCTGGTTCCGGGATATGGTCCCCCGCAGCAGCTGCAACAGAAAATCCGACTGGATCACCAGCGTCTGGCGCTCCAGCTTCTCGCTGAGCTCGCCGTAGCTGCTGACCATCTTCGAAATCGTCCCTTTCAGGAAATTGTAATCCTTTGAAACGCCCTTGTCCTCGCCGGAACGGCCGTCCAGCAGCCGGAACAGATCCAGGATGGGCTCCGAATTCTTATAGGAAAAGCGCCAGGAGAGGATAAGCCCCAGGGCCAGGTCCACCACCAGGATGACGGCTATCACGGCCCGCAGGCTGCGGAGGCGGAAGTAAATCTCGCTCTTGGGGATATAGGCCACGCAGCGGCGCCCGCTGGCAGGGCTCTGGGAATCGAACCGCAGATAATCCTTCTCCGGAAAGTCCAGTTCCTGCAGCGAGGCCGCGGGCAGCGTATCGCCGCCGCATACCTGGAGCAGGATTCTGCCGTCATCGTCGGCGATGCAGGCGATGCCGGTGGAGCCCAGGTTCATCTTCATGAGCTTTTCGGCGAACTCGGAGGTATCCACCACGGCCACCACGCTGTCGGAAGGGTTGGAGCGGTAGCCGGCCAGAATGGGCTTGAAGAACAGGATCGCGTTGTAGGAGCGGTCATAGATCTCCACCTCTGTGGCAGGACAGATGTACTCCGCGCCGATGTGCTGCGCCAGGAAATCCGAGAACTTCAGATCCTTGCCCGGGAAGAGGAGCACTCCGTCATAATGCTCCAGGCGGGAATAGGGCGCCTTGCGGGAGACCAGGCAATCGCTGTTTCCGGCATAGATCAGCATATCCAGGATCCCGTAGGAGGAATAGACCTCCTCATAGACGGACAGACTCTGATAGGCGGCTTTCGCCCGGGTGAGCAGGCTGGAGCCCTTATAGGTAAACGGCACCAGGAATTCCTGGGTGGTATGGCTGAAGGCCATGGAGTTCATGGTATGGTCGGTCAGGTCGAAGACCTCCTCCGATGAGCGCATGCATTCATCCAGCAGATATTGGTTGTAGGTCTGAATCTCCTCCTTGATGATGGCGGAGGAGGAGCCGTAGGTCAGAAGCAATGCCAGCAGGGGCAGCAGGAGCATGGCGCAGTAGGATGCGAACATGATTTTGAATATGCTGTTTTTGGAACGCTCTCTCCGGTTCATGACGATCCTCCCCCATTTCCCCCATTTTTCCCACAATGAAATATGTACTGTCCATAGTGTAACAAATTTCATTCGAAAATCGTTATACGATTTTAACTGGCAAATGTTTTCAATCGTGAGTATAAACTGGCAAGAAAATACTGGCTTTATGTTAGACGCTGGCGTTCCCCAAAAACTTCAAAAATATATGTAAACACTCTTGACATTTCCCCTGCAATTGGTTAAAATACAAATTACAAACGTTTGCAAAGGAGAATTCCCTGTGAAAAGTACCACAATATCAGAATTGGCAAAGGAACTGGGCGTATCCGTCTCGACAGTTTCACGGGCGCTGAACGGGAAGAGCGTCGTAAAGGAAGACACAAGACAGATGGTACTGGAGGCTGCGGAAAAGTATTGCTACGTGCCGAATGAGATTGCCCGTTCCCTGAAGAAATCTTCCACGAAAACCATGGCAGTGGTGCTGCCGGACATCTCAGAGACATTTTTCGGCACCATTGTGAAGGAAATCGACCGCGTGGTGAGCGGTCAGGGATATATGCTTATCCTGGCGGACACCCATGAGAACGCCGACAATGAGAAGAAGTACCTGGACATGCTCTATACCCGCAGGGTGGACGCGCTGGTGCTGGCCACCGTGGACTGCAGCGGCAGCACGGTAAGGCGGTTCATGGAAAGCGGCGCGCCGGTGGTCTTCATTGACAATGTGCCGGATCTTCAGGAGCTGGACGCCGTTACGATCGACAACCGCCAGGCCAGCAGGATGGCCGTGGAATGCCTGGCCGCCCATGGACACAGACGGATCGCCGTGATTGCCGGCTCCGAGAAGGAGACCACAGGCGTAGACCGTCTGGCGGGCTATGAGGAGGCCATGGCCGAACAGAATATCCCTGTGGACAGGAAGCTGGTGGCCTATGGAAATTATAAATGGGAGTCAGGCTACCTCCAGATGAAGCGCCTGCTGGCGCTGCGGAAGGAAAATCCGTTCTCGGCAGTCTACGCCATATCGGAGAAAATGACCTATGGAGCCATGCGGGCCATTGCGGAAAGCGGCCTCAGGGTTCCGGAGGACATTTCCGTGGTAGGGTTCGACATCCACCAGGTAGGGATGGAACCCAGGCAGAAGATCACCAGCGTCAGGCAGCCGGAAGTGGAGATTGGCAGAAGAGTGGGCGAGCTGCTTCTGCGGCGCCTGGCCGATTTGGGGGAAAAGGAGGATCAGGCAGGGCACAGGCGCCTGCTCTTGGATCCATTTTTAGAGGAAGGGGAAACAGTGGGGGTGTTCTAAAAGGAAATCATCCACAGCTTCTTTTTACCCCAAAATGCAAACGTTTGCAAAGGAGGCGATGCCCGGCATAATATAGTACAAAGCAGCGAAGACTAATATATCACAAAAGAAAGGGAAGAGTTATATGAAAAAAAGAATGGTAAGCATGTTGTTGGTGTTGGCATTAGCAGTTTCGACAGCCGCCTGCGGCAGCGGAGGCGACAAGCCCGACGAGACGGAAAAGGAAAGCAGCCAGGAGCAGGGCACACAGGAACAGGGCGAGGAGGAGCAGGACGGGCAGGATGCGGACGGCCAGGGCAGCGAAGCGGAGACCGGCAGCGAGCCCTCCGGCCAGACCGGGAAGTTCGATCCCGCCATCACGGTGACATCCGTCCGCCCGTTCAGCGATGCCACACAGGGATACGCGGAAGGGGAGGACCTTGAGAACAATGCCTGGACAAAGCTGATGGAAGATAAATACGGCATCGATGTGAAATATAAATGGGTGGCCCCCACAGGCGAAGAATATAATTCCAAGCTGAACCTGGACATCTCATCCGGGGAGCTGGTGGACTTCTTCAGAGTGGACAAAAAGCAGCTCTCCGAACTGGTGGAGGCCGATATGATACAGCCGCTGGATGAAGTCTGGGAGAAGTATGCCAGCGAGCGCACCAAGAACCTGGTGGAGGTGGAAGGCGGGGAAAAGGTCATGGAAGCCTGCATGTACGACGGCAAGATGATGGCCATTCCATTTACGGGCAATCCAAAGGAGAGCGCCCAGCTTCTGTACATCCGGCAGGACTGGCTGGAGAACCTGAACCTGGAAGCGCCAAAGACCATGGATGACGTCATCGCCATAGCGGAGGCATTTGCCTCCCAGGATCCGGATGGAAACGGCGCGGACGACACCTATGCCGTGGTGATGAACCAGAGGATTACAGGCACGACGGCCCCTCTGTTCTACGCCAACAATTCCTTCCCCGGGAGCCTGGTAGTGGGTGAGGACGGGAAGCTGACCACGGGAATCGTGGATGAAAACACAAAGGAAGTCCTGCAGCTGCTGAACAAATGGTATCAGGCAGGCTATATCGATTCGGAATGGTTCACCAAGGATTCCTCGAAAGCTTATGAGAATCTTGTGAACGGCAAGGTGGGCCTGTATTTCGGCGCGTTTTCCGACCCGCTTTATCCTATGCAGCCCCAGCATGACCTGGAGCCGGACAGCGACTGGCTGGTGATGGAGATTCCGGGATATGACGGAGAGCCTGTCACCAATGCCTATACATTGGGCATCAGCTCCTATTATGTGGCATCCGGGGAATTCCAGCATCCCGAGGCCATGGTCATGATGCTGAACGAATGGGTGGACCTGTTCTACTACAATACCGACGACGACCTGCAGAGGGAGTACATCAACAGCGCTTCCGGCGCGGAGATATGGCTGAACGCGCCGATCACGGTCTACAGAGGCTTCAAGAACGTGCAGTGCGGCCTGGATATCACGGAATACTACGCGGGAAATAAGTCCTTGGACGAGCTGACGGCCGAGGAGAGAGGCTATGTGGAGCAGATAGACGGATACAAAGCCGGAGACCAGAGCCTGTGGGCCTGGAACAAGATTTTCGGGCCTGACGGCGCGGCCACGAAGGTGCAGACCTATATCGACAAGGATGCCTACATCTTTAACGAACACTGGGGCAACCCCACTGCCACCGAGGTCACCAATGGCAGCATCCTCAGCGATTACCAGCTCCAGAGCTATACCTCATTCATCAACGGCGAGAGGTCCTTCGACGAGTGGGAGGATTTTGTGGCTGAATACCGGGGCATGGGATATGACCAGATTCTTCAGGAATATGCGGAACAGTATCAGCTGGGCAATTGACGGAATGGCCCATCGGCAGTCTGCGGGACGATTGCGCAGACTGCCGCCAGGGCTTAGGAGGAAATATATGCGGAGGAAGAAAAAACGTAGCTTTCAAAGATTCAAGAACCAACTGCCCTTACATTTCATGCTGATTCCGGGCATCCTTACCCTTATCGTGTTCCATCTGATTCCCCTGATAGGGCTGCGGATCGCTTTTCAGAAATTCGTTCCGGTCAAAGGTTTTTTCGGCGACCAGAAATGGGTGGGCTGGGGGAACTTCAAGCTGTTCTTTTCTATGCCGAATTTCGTGAATATCTTTCGCAATACGGTGTTCATATCGGTGGGGAAGATTGTATTCGGAATGGCCGTGGCCATTGTGGTATCGCTGCTGCTGAACGAGATCCGCGCCATGAAATTCCGCAAGACAGTACAGACCATCATCTATGCGCCATATTTCCTTTCCTGGGTGGTATTCGGAGGGATTCTGGTCACTATCCTCTCTCCCTCGGAAGGAATCATCAACCAGGCGATCAAGGCCCTGGGCTTTGATCCGGTATTCTTCCTGGGAAATGCCCGGGTGTTCCCGTTTACGCTGATCCTCACCGATACGTGGAAGAACTTCGGCATGAGCACCATCGTCTATCTGGCCACATTGACGGGAATCGACCCGGGCCTGTACGAGGCGGCCTCCATCGACGGCGCGAACCGCTGGAAGCAGGTAATCCATATCAGCCTGCCCGCCATGGCGCCGATCATCATGCTGACGGGCATCCTGAACATCGGCAGCATCTTAAATGCCGGGTTCGACCAGGTGCTGGTGCTGTACAACAGCCAGGTCATGAGCACGGGGGACATCATCGATACCTTCGTATACCGCATGGGCCTCAAGGAAATGCAGTACGGGCTGTCCACGGCAGTGGGGCTGTTCAAGTCGATCCTCAGCACCATTTTGATGACATCAGCGTATTACCTGTCTTATAGGTTTTCGGATTACCGGGTGTGGT
>CAOOJO010000177.1 GCA_948496895.1 uncultured Acetatifactor sp.
CAGGGAAATCTACTTCTCCCAATATCCCGAGGAACGGCTGAAAGCTGCGGGAGCGACAGGAGGAACCCATCCTGAGCCGGGCAGAAACAGGGCAGAGGGATGTACGGAAAGAGACATGACAGGGAAAGGAGGCGGAAATTATGGCTTCAGATAAAAAACAGGTAAACAAGAAGGGACGCTCCGGCCAGATGGCGGCATTGGGACAGGTGTTGAATTATATCAGAAGATACTGGCTGATGGTAGGTTTTTCCCTGGCACTGGCAGCAGTGACCGTCGTGCTGACCCTGTATGTGCCCATTCTGACGGGGGATGCGGTGGACCTGCTTCTGGGACAGGGGGCAGTGGCTTTCCCGGCGGTTTTTTCCATTATGAAGAAGATCGGAATCGCGGTGGCGGTGACGGCCCTGTCCCAGTGGGTGATGAATACCTGCAACAACCACATCACTTACCATGTGGTGAAGGACATCAGAGAGGATGCCTTCGAAAAGCTGGAGAAGCTCCCCCTGAAATACCTGGACGCCCACGCCTACGGCGACATTGTCAGCCGGGTGGTGGCGGATGTGGACACCTTCGCGGACGGCCTGCTCATGGGCTTCACCCAGCTGTTCACAGGCGTGCTGACGATTATCGGCACCCTGATCTTCATGATGGTCACCAATGTGCCCATCGCTCTGGTGGTGGTGTGCATCACCCCGGTGTCCTTCCTGGTAGCCAGGTTCATCGCCACAAGGACCTACTCCATGTTCAAGCTCCAGTCGGAGATTCGGGGAGAGCAGACCTCCCTGATCGAGGAGACCATTGGGAACCAGAAGATCGTGAAGACCTTTTCCAGGGAGGAGGCGGTGAAGAGCCAGTTCGGGGAGATCAACCACAGACTCCAGGGCTGCTCCCTGCAGGCCATTTTCTTCTCCTCCATCACCAATCCCGCCACCCGCTTCGTCAACAGCCTGGTGTACGCGGGGGTGGGGATATTTGGCGCTTTCGTGGCCATCCGGGGCGGCATCAGCGTAGGGCGGCTGTCCTGCTTCCTAAGCTATGCCAACCAATATACAAAGCCCTTCAACGAGATATCCGGCGTGGTGACAGAGCTCCAGAATGCCCTGGCCTGCGCCGCCAGGATCTTCGAACTCATAGACCAGGAGCCTCAGGTGCCGGATGCCCAGGACGCGAAAGTGCTGACGGACGCGGCGGGCAACGTGGCTTTGGAGAACGTCTATTTCAGCTATGTGCCCGAGCGGAAATTGATCCAGAATTTCAACCTCACCGTAAAGCCCGGACAGCGGGTGGCCATCGTAGGCCCCACGGGCTGCGGCAAGACCACGGTGATCAACCTGCTGATGCGCTTCTATGACGTGGACAGCGGGCAGATCAGGGTGGACGGCACGGATATCCGGGACATCACCAGAGGGAGCCTGCGCACCAGCTACGGCATGGTGCTCCAGGAGACCTGGCTGCGCAGCGGCACCATCCGGGACAATATCCGCATGGGAAAGCCGGGAGCTACCGAGAGCGAGGTGCTGCGTGCGGCCCAGGCGGCCCACGCCCACAGCTTCATCAAGCGCCTGCCCCAGGGGTACGATACGGTCATCACGGAGGACGGCGGCAGCCTGTCCCAGGGCCAGAAGCAGCTGCTGTGCATCGCCAGGGTGATGCTCTGCCTGCCGCCCATGCTGATCCTGGACGAGGCCACCTCCTCCATCGACACCCGCACGGAGATGCGGATTCAGAACGCCTTCGCGCGGATGATGGAGGGCAGGACCAGCTTCATTGTGGCCCACAGGCTCTCCACCATCCAGGAGGCGGACATCATCCTGGTGATGAAGGACGGCAACATCATCGAGCAGGGGAACCACCAGGAATTGCTTGCGCGGAAGGGTTTCTATTCCACCCTGTATCATTCTCAATTTGAGGGCTAAGTGTGTAAAGATTTTCTAAGCGGCCAAGAGGGGGCATGGCCCACCTCTTTAGGACGCCCGCTAAGAAAATCTAAATTGCACACAGAAGAATGCCCAAAGTGCGGGCATTCTTCCGGTCTTGCACCGATTGTTTGTGCCGCGAAGGGCATGTTTGAAAGTGTGCAGAGATTCGTTCGGAGACTGTCGGATGGTATTGGTCTGTCCGGCAGTTTTTCGATAATGGGAGCAGCGATATGATTTACACAGTTACGTTCAATCCGTCACTGGATTACATCGTTTCGGTAGAGAATTTCAGGCTGGGCCTGACCAACAGGACGGACTCCGAATTGATTCTGCCGGGAGGGAAAGGTCTGAACGTCTCGAAGGTCCTGGGCAATTTAGGGGTGGACAATACGGCCCTGGGCTTCGTGGCAGGATTCACGGGAGAGGAGATTGTCCGCCGGACTGAGGAAATGGGCGTGAAATCGGACTTCATCCGAATCCAGGAAGGCATCTCCAGAATCAATCTGAAGCTGAAATCCATAAACGGGACGGAAATCAATGGCCGTGGCCCCCGGATAGGCGGGGAGGCAGTGGAGGAGCTGACGCGTAAGCTGGACATCCTGGGGCAAGGGGATGCGTTGGTGCTGGCGGGAAGCATCCCGGGCTCCATGCCGGACGATATCTACAGGAAAATCCTGGAAAGGCTGGACGGGAGAGGCATCCTGACCGTAGTCGATGCCACAAAGGATTTGCTGGTGAACGTGCTGGAATACCATCCGTTCCTGGTGAAGCCCAACAACCATGAGCTGGGGGAACTCTTCGGCGTGGAGCTGAAGGACAGAGCGGAGGTCGTCCCCTATGCGAAGAGGCTGAGAGGAATGGGGGCCGTGAATGTCCTGGTGTCCATGGCCGACCAGGGCGCGGTTCTGGCGGCGGGGGACGGGGAAATCTATGCATCTGACGCGCCCAGGGGAAAGCTGGTCAACGGCGTGGGCGCAGGGGACTCCATGGTGGCAGGCTTCCTGGCAGGATGGATGGAACAGGGCGACTACGAACACGCCTTTCATATGGGGATAGCCGCGGGAAGCGCAAGCGCGTTCTCGGAGCTGCTGGCCACCAGGGAGGAAATCATGGCCATATATGGGCAGCTTACGGAAAAGGGATAAAGCGCACAGGAGGAGCATCCATGGGAGACACGCGGATAAATCGGTGACACAGACAGTTCCGGAGGTGGGCAAGATGTGGATATATCATGGAAAGAACGTATTCGGGGGAATTGCCATCGGCAGGATTTCCGTGTATAAAAAAATGGAAAATCGTGCAAAACGAGAGCAGGCGCAAAACCCGGAGGCAGAGGTTCTGCGTTATCGGGATGCCACCCAGGCAGCCCTGGAACAGTTGGAGGGGCTGTATGAAAAAGCCCTGCAGGAGGTGGGGGAGGCCAACGCGGCCATATTTGAAATCCACCGGATGATGCTGGAGGACGGCGACTTCCAGGAAGCCGTGGAGAACATCATCCACACCCTGTCCGTCAATGCGGAATACGCCGTGGCCCGGACGGCGGACAATTTCGTGCGGATGTTCCAGGCAATGGAGGACGAGTACATGCGGGACCGCGCCGCCGACATAAAGGATATCTCCGAACGTCTGCTGGCCATCCTCCAGGGCCGGGAGGAAGAGAGGCCTCAGAGGAAGGAGCCGGTCATTCTCCTGGCGGACGACCTCGCCCCCTCTGAGACCATACAGCTTGACACAAATCAGATTCGCGCGCTCGTGACTGTCCGGGGCTCCCTGAACTCCCACACCGCCATCCTGGCCAGGACAATGGGGATTCCGGCCCTGGTGGGCACAGACATTCCCCTGGACGGTGCCATGGATGGGAAAACGGGCATCGTGGACAGCGCGGAGGGCGTGATTTACATCGACCCGGACCAGGAGACCTGCGCCAGGTTCCAAAAAGCCCTGGAGGAAATGGAAGAAGGGCATTCCATGGAACTCCTCCAGACCCTGAAGGGCAAGGAGAACATCACCCTGGACGGCCAGAGCATCCAGCTCCATGCCAATATCGGAAACCTGAAAGACCTGAACATGGTACTGCAGGGCGACGCAGGCGGAATAGGCCTGTTTCGCAGCGAATTCATCTATCTGGAGCGGGACAGCTTCCCCACGGAGGAGGAGCAGTTCCAAATCTACCGCGCCGTGGCCCAGACCATGGGCAGAAAGCGGTCGGTCATCCGCACCATGGACATCGGGGCGGACAAACAGTGCGGTTACTTCGGGATGGAGAAGGAGGAGAACCCTGCCCTTGGCTGCCGGGCCATCCGTATCTGCCTGACCCGTCCGGAAATCTTCAAGACCCAGCTGCGGGCCCTGTTTCGCGCAAGCGCATACGGGAACCTGGCCATCCTCTATCCCATGATCACCAGCGTGAAGGAGGTGCGAAGAATCCGGGAAATCGTGGAGGAGGTAAAAGCGCAGTTGACGGACCAGGGCCTGCCCTATGGGAACCCGGAGCAGGGAATTATGATAGAGACCCCGGCCGCCGCGGTAATTAGCGACCTGCTGGCCAGAGAAGCGGACTTCTTCAGCATCGGCACCAATGACCTGACCCAGTACATGCTGGCGCTGGACCGCCAGAATCCGGGGCTGGACGAATTCTGCGACATCCACCACCCCGCGGTGCTGCGCATGATTGAACTGGTGGTGCGCAATGCCCACAGGGCCGGAATCTGGGTGGGCATCTGTGGGGAGCTGGGGGCAGACCCGGAGCTGACCAGGGAGTTCCTTGCCATGGGCGTGGACGAGCTGTCCGTCCCCCCGGGAAGGATTCTGCCGCTGCGTAAGGCCATACGGGAGACCGATGTCTCCGAATATAAAAGGACGCGTGAAAAGAGCTGGTAGGTACAGGCAAACTTGATTGGCAGATTAGGAGGGCAAAGCCGGGGCCGCGCTTAAGAATCTGCCCTGACACGCCGATATATATTACAAAATATGGTTTGGGCATTATACGCCATTCCGGAAAAGCGAGGGGCCGCCATGAACATACAGAACAACATAACCGTCTTCAGCGGGGACACGAGGAACAACGCCCAGGCCGAATGGACGAAAAAGGAAGGGACGGACAGCTACGATAAGAAGAGCAGGACCGTATACGCCGGGAATTTCCTGAAGGAATTCCCCCTGCGGGAAAAAATCCAGCAGAAGAAGGCCCAGGCCCAGGAGCGGGCCATGAAGATTGTGGGCGATGCCTGGGATGCCGACAAGGTGATAGACGATGAAATCAGGCAGCGTCAGGAGCGCATCCGGGAGCTGAGGGAAGACAATAAGGACGCCATGGAGAACCTGAAGGAGTTCCGCCAGATGGAGGACGACCTGAGGGAGGGGTTCGGCGTGGCGGCTGACAGTGAAGAGCAGATGGACCTGGAGCTTCTTAAGCGCGATGCCCGGGGTGCCGAGCTCACGAAGGAGGAGAAAGAGCGCCTGGCCGCAATCCAGGAGAATGGGATGACAGAGTATCAGCGCCGGGCCCTGGAAATCGATAAAACAGCTTCCTATTATCGAAAAATAGTAGCATCCAATAACGTAGCGGTGGCTGAAGAATCGGATGTCATAGAAGGCATCCGCGCGGAGCGGAATAAATACCATCCCATGCTGGATGCCCAGGCGCAGGCCGAGGACGTGCTGGCGTCGGCCCGGGATGAGGTCATAGGCCTGGTGACGGAGGAGGCCAAGGAGCATTTGGACGAAGAGCAGGAGAAGCGCGAGGAGCAGGCCGAGGCCATCGAGGAGAAGAGGGAAGAGCAGGAGGAGATCCTGGAGAAGCGGGAGGAGAGAGAAGAGGAGCTGGAAGAGCTGATTGAGGATATGCCCGTGAAAGAGATGACCGACCTGGGCCAGACCGTAGACGAGGTCAAGCAGCAGGTTCAGAAGGTGCTGAATGAGGCGAATCTCCTGGAGGAGGACATCAAGGGCGCCAAAGTGGACTTGAACGCCTGAGTGGAACAGGGCAGGACTTAGACAGAATGGGAGCCAGGGGGGAAAGACATGAACATACGGAACAACATTACGATTTTCACAGGAGATACCTCCGGCAATGCTCAGGTGGCGGGGAAAGCGAAGGAGAATCAGATATCCCAGGATTCCCAGGGAAGGAGCACGACCTTCTACGCCGGGAACCTGCTGGCGGAATTCCCGTTGCGGGACAGGCTGCAGCAGCGCAGGGCCCAGGCCCAGGAGCGGGCCATGAAGATTGT
>CAOOJO010000178.1 GCA_948496895.1 uncultured Acetatifactor sp.
CGTCAGGCCTGCCCCAAACCCCGGGACAGCCGCAGCACCGTCAGCGACCTGGCCGGAAACTCATGGGGAAACCCTCCCGTCCCGGACAGCCGCAGGATTTCCGCATGTTGTCGCACCTTACCCGTCTCCACCTCCGGGAATGCGGCGCTCTCCGCGCAGTCCTCCTCCAGCAGCGCATAGAACCGGCAGACAAGCTCCTCCCCCGCCAGCTCAGGCAGCGCCACCTCCGCTTCAAAGCCTTCCTGTCGCAGGTTGACGGCCTTCAGGATGACATCCCCGCTCTTCTCCTCCCTGCTCGCCGTCAGATACAGCGGCTCTATCTCCAGGGGCTGTAGCCGTGTCCACTGGTACAGTTCCCCATCGATCCAGCCCTCGATCCTGTCGCCGGACACGCGCAGCTCCAGCTCGTATTCCTTTCCGCGCACCACCTGGAACTGGCTCTGGGTCAGGAAGCAGCTCTTGCCTCCCATCTCCTCCACCAGCGCCGCATCCTGGTTTTCCCAGCCTCCCAGCACCCAGCCCAGCCGATTTCCCTCGTCCCTCCAGCCGAAGTACAGCCGGAAGCCGTTCTTCCCCTCCAGCTCCTTTGCGCGGAATCTCAGGATGAAATTCTCCGGTGCCCTCTGTGTCAGAAGCACAGGCACCCGGTCTGCCAGCGCCTCTCTGTCGGAATACCGTTCTTCTCTCCCCGTGTCAGTGTCCGTCAGCAGAATCTCCGTGAAGGCCACTCTGGCTCCGTTCCCCCAGAGATACACCGCCCCGCGCTTGCGGCTGTCCACGTCCGCCAGCACCTGGCGCTCCAGCTCCGTCTCCAGCGCACAGGGCAGCAGCTCGTCTCCCTGGTGGTTCATGAACAGCTTCTGCACCTGATAGTTCACCGTCCTGCAGACCTGGCTGTTGTCGAACCAGATCAAGTCGGGTCGCCAGTTCACATATTCCCTATGGCACAGAAGCGGTGCGTAACAGGCCATCTTCACCCCCTGGCAGGCATTCTGCAGCCCTGTCATGAAGGCCGCCTCCGCCAGGGCGTTCCCTCCCCGGTTTCCACAACTGGCATACTCTCCCAGGAACACATAGGGCGGCTGTGCCGGGAAATAATCATATCGGTGCACATTGGCAATGAACCACTCCGGTGCCATGTAGTAGTGCTCGTCCACGATATCCGCCCCGTTCTCCCTGGCGCATTCCCAGCCCAGGTCATACTCGCCGCCCGCGCTAAACGGCCCGCTGCTGCCGATGATCTTCATTTCCGGATAGCTCTCCCGGATGGCCCTGACGAAGTAAGGGAAACGCTCCCGGAAGCCCTCGCCCACCTCCTCGTTGCCTATCCCCAGATATTCCAGGCCGAAAGGTGCCGGGTGCCCCAGCTTTGCCCGGACAGCTCCCCAGGGGGTGGCCTCGTCCCCATTTGCGAACTCTATCAGATCCAGCGCCTCCTGAATCCATGGCCCCAGCTCCTCTATGGGGGCCATCCGCTTGTGGTGGGGATCGTAGGCCGCGGGCAGGATGGGGACCGGCTTCGTCCCGATGTCCTCGCAGAGCAGGAAATACTCGTAATAGCCCAGCCCCAGCGTCTGGTTGTAGCCCCAGTTGCTCCTTCTGGCCGGACGCTCCTCCAGCGGGCCTATCGTATTCTTCCATCGGTAGAGGGAGTCCCTGGCATCCGCGTCCAGGCTGCCGTCATGAACCAGGCAGCCTCCCGGGAAGCGCATGAACCGGGGCGTCAGCTCCGCCAGCGCCTCCGCCAGGTCGGCGCGCAGCCCGTTCTCCCTGCCCCTGTAGGTCTTCTCCGGAAACAGGGACACCAAATCCAGCTCCACGCATTCCCCCTGGGCAAACGTCAGCGCAAGGCTGCCCCCGGAGATCCCGCCCGGCTTGGCGCCGCTCCCTGCTCCGGCGGCGGAATCCGCTCCCCCACCGCGCTCTGCTCCGGCGACAGGATCCGCTCCCCCGCCGCGCTCCTCTCCATCCATGCCACAGCCCATCATACCACATTCCATCTTTGGAATTTCCAGCACAAGCCTATACTTCCCCCATTCCCTGTTGGGCGAGAACGCCCCTTCCGCCAGGCATCCGTCTTCCCCGTCACGCAGGGAGACCTTTATCCTGCAGCATGCCCCTTCCGCGCATCTGGCATAGCAGGAAAAACGGTATTTCGCTCCTCTTTGCAGATACATCCCGCTGCCAAAGCCTCTGTTGCGCACGCCTGCGCCGCTCCCGGCCTCCAGAAGCTCCATGTGCAGGTAATGAGGGTTCCTTGCGCTCACCGCATCTCCTTCCTTGATGGTCAGCTCCACTTTGCCCTCCGCTCCTATCCTCTCCCAGGCGGTCAGCCCGTGGTAGGCGGGATTGTCGATTTCGGCGAACTCAAAAGAGCGGTTCTGCACCAGCTCCGCGTACAGCCCTCCGTCCGCCCCATGGTTCAAATCCTCGAAAAAGATGCCGAACAGGTCCCCCAGGGGCTTTCCCCGCTCTTCCGTCCTTATCCTGATCCGATTCTCTCTCATCTCCTCTTATCCTTTCACAGATCCCAGCATCACGCCCTGGACAAAGTATTTCTGGGCAAAAGGGTACATGATGATCATGGGGATGGCCGACAGGACCATGGCCGCCAGCTCGATTGTCTTGGCATTGACTACAGCATTGTTGTTCTGGGAGAACAGCTCCGAGATGGAGGCGCTGGCGCTCATGGCCGAGGACGTGAGCTGGTCGGCGGCATTGTAGCTCTGCACCAGCTCCAGGATGCAGTACTGCAGCGTCTTCAGCTGGGGGCTCTGGGTATAGTACAGGGTGGTGGAGTAGTCATTCCATACGCCCACCGCCGTGAACACGCACAGCGCCGCCAGCACAGGCTTGGACAGGGGCATGACGATCTTCCAGTAGATGGTGAACTCCTTCGCCCCGTCCACCTTCGCGGACTCGAACAGAGCGTCCGGCAGGGCCTTGAAGTTCGTGTTATAGATGATGACATTGTAGTATCCGCCGAACAGGCTGGGGATGATGTACACCCAGAAATTATTGTAGAGCCCCAGGGTACTGATCAACAGGAAGAAGGGGATCACGCCGCCGCTGAAATACATGCTCACCACCCCCAGGCCGGAATAGAACTTCTTGCCCCGCAGGTAAGGCCTGGAATAGGCGTAGGCGAACATGGTCGTGACCACGGTGGAGGCCACCGTGACGATCGCTGTCCTCAGGGCCGTCAGCCCCAAAGCGCCCAGCATGGAGGGGTCGCTCAGCACGGTGCGCCAGCTCTCCATGGTGAAATCAGCCGGCAGGAAAAGGGAAAATCCCCTCTGAATGGCATAGCCGGTGTTCATGGAATTGATGACGGCATAGTATAACGGATACAGCGAAACCAGAATCAGCAGCACCATGAGCGTAATGTTGAAACCGTGAAAAATCTTCTCGCCGATAGACTTGCTTCTGACCATTTTCCTCTCTCCTTTCTCTTAAAACAGGCTGGAATCCGTCAGCTTGCTGGAGACGAAGTTCGCTCCGAACAGCAATAGGATCGCCAGCACGGATTTCATCAGCGATGCCGCCGTACCGATGCCAAAATTGAACTGCTTCAAGCCTACATTGTACACATAGGTATCGATGACCTGGCTGGCCGGCATGTTCAGCACATTCTGGAAGACGTATATCTGGGTGAAATTGTTGTTCAGCATGCCTGCCACGGCGAAGATGACCATGATCATGATCGTGGGCATGATGCCGGGCACCGTCACATTGCGGATGCGCTGCCAGCGGCTGGCCCCGTCTATGGTGGCAGCCTCGTACAGGGTGGGGTCGATGCCGGAGATGGCCGCCAGGTACAGGATAGCGCCCCATCCCAGATCCTTCAAAAGCCCCGTGACGATGGCCACGCCCCAAAAGTATTTCGCGTCCGCCAGAAACAGCACGGGCTCGTCCACGATGTGCAGCGCCGTGAGAATCGTGTTCACGAAGCCGCCGTCCGGGGACAGCAGGTTGATGCACAGCCCGCCGAACACCACCCAGCTGAGGAAATGGGGCATGTAGGTAATCGTCTGCACCATGCTCTTGAACTTCTGGTTCACCAGCTCATTGAGCAGCAGGGCGAAACTAAGCGTAGCAAAGATGGACACCACCTGGCCGATCAGGTTGATTCCCAGGGTGTTGCGCACCATGGGCCAGAACTGGTCGCTGATGAAAATCTGGCGGAAATTCTCAAAGTGGTTGAATTTGCTGGTGAAGATGCCCTGGAAGCCCATGGCGGGCTTGTAGTCCTTAAAGGCGATCAGCAGCCCTACCAGGGGCAGGATGCTGAACACGATCATCATCAGGCTGCCGGGCAGCAGCATGCCGTGCAGCTCCAGCTGGGTGCGCCAGTCCCGCCCGATTCCCTTGGAGCCGGTCTGCTTCTTTCTTGCCATAATGTTTACCTCCGTTTCATAAGAAATCTCATATGGAAAACAGTAGAATCCAAATGCGCCGAGGGCATTGTCCTGTCCCCGGCGCATGCTTAATGTGCCAGCCGCCCTTTGGACTGGCCGAATCCGCTTTAGTTCACAGGAGTGAGCGGCTTCTCATAGCCGTAGGTAGTGTAGTTCTCCTGCACTGCTTCGTTGATGTATGCGTCCAGCTTGGGCAGCTCCAGCTTCTCCAGCTGAGCCATGAAGTCGCTGTAGAGCTGGTCGAAGTCATCGTCCTTGGCATCCAGGATGATGCGCACCAGAGTGGTGGAAGCATAGTTCTGTACGGCGGTGGCGATGTTGTTCATGGCCGTATCGCTCTCCACATAGGCCCCCGGCAGATTGGCCAGGGCCGTGGAATCGTACTTCACGGTCTTCTCATTGGCGCCGTAGGCGCTCTGAGGCTCCACGCCCTTGTCCGTGGAGGGATCCATGTACTTGCGGTCGAAGTTCTGGTTGCAGAAGGCCCAGAAAGCGCCCACGCCTGTGACAGAGTCGTCCGTGGCCTTCTTTGTGCCCTCCTCGGTGCGCTTGATCAGCCCGTCCGCCGTGTACTCATAATCCACGCCCTCCTCGCCGTAGTTCCACAGCTTCAGGCCCTCCTCGCTGGCCATGAAGTCCAGGAATTTGGCGCAGGCCTCTGCCTTGTCGGATTTCTTGGAGACGAAGGTCTGCAGCCAGCCGGTGCCCACCTTGTTGTTCTTCCCCAGAACGGGGCTCTTCCCGTCATCGGAGAAGACAGGGCCAGGGGTATAGAAATCGAATCCGTTCACATCCGTGTCAAAGAATCCTGTGTCGGCGGTATTGCCCGCAAAGCAGAACACCCGGCCGGAGCGGCAGGCTGCCTCAAAGGCGGCACGATCCATGGTGAAGTCATTGGCGTTCACATATCCCCTCTGGGCGCAGGTGTTCAGGAACTTCACGGCATGCTTGAATTCATCCGTGTAATACAGGCTCCTGTAATTGCCCTCGGCATCTACAGGCATGCCGCCGAACATGGCGGTGAATGTGCCTACAGCGCCGCCGTCGGAACGCCATCCGCTGCCCTGATAGTTGTTGCCGTTGCACAGCAGGGGGATGACAGCCCCGCCGTCCACCTCCAGGTTGGCATTCTTCACTTTCTCAAGGGCCTCCAGCAGGCCGCTCTCCGTCTGCAGGTCCTCTTCCTTTACCCCGGCCTTTTCCATCAGGTCCCGGTTGAAGATGACGCCGTTGTTGGAGCGGTACTCAGCATCCAGCCAGCGCTGCCTGGTGGCATCGTTCAGGCCCCAGATCTCCAGGTTGTCCGCGGAGAGGATATGGCTGGGGAAGGCGTACCAGCCGCCGTCCCGGGCAGTCAGGGCGTTCTTGATGTCCTCAGGGAACTGCCCGTTGATGATTGGGGAGTCCGGCACATAGGTCTCGAACAGCTCCTGCATGTCCCAGACCAGATCCGCATCGATCAGATCCTTGATCAGCGTCCCATTGGTGATTGTGATGAGATCCGGCAGGCTGCCGTCCACGATCATCAGGTTCAGCTTGGTGTCCGCGTCCTGGGCGGGGGTGTTGGCGGCGATGGTCACCCCTGTCTTCTCCGTGATGGTCTTCATGACATACTGGTTCTGGTCCCAGGTAGAGGGCACCCGGCCCGTGCTCAGGAACCAGTCTATGTTCACGATATCGCCCGACGCTGCCTCCTGGCTCTCTGCGGAGCCTTCCGCCTC
>CAOOJO010000179.1 GCA_948496895.1 uncultured Acetatifactor sp.
CCCCACGGCGATACATAGGAGCCGTTCAGCCTGACGCTGAAATGAAGATGGCTGCCGGTGGAGCGTCCGGTGCTGCCCACAGCCGCTATGGTGTCCCCCTTGGCCACCACGTCCCCCTTGCTCACATACAAAGCGGAAGCGTGCATGTATATGGTAGCCAGCCCGTCCCCATGGTCTATCATCACATAATTCCCCATGGTGGCGCTGTAAGCCGCAGCCGCCACCTTTCCGTCATAGGCCGCGTAGATGGCAACCCCTGAGTTCGCGGCAAAGTCCACGCCGTTGTGGAACTGCTGCACCCCCAGCGTAGGATGCATCCGCATGCCATAGTCGTCGGACACCCTGCTATAGGAGGCCAGGGGAAATTTGAAGACGCCGCCGTCATAGGTCAGCGCGGAGCCGCTGCTTGCGATCAGCTGCCGCCGCTCCTCGGCCACAGCCGCCTCCAGCATCCGGATTTCCTCCTCCTGGGCCCTGATCTCCGCCTCGTACTCCTTTATGGCGTTCTCCTTGTTGCTGATATCTGTCTCATAGCTTATGATATCACGATTCTTCTGTTCTATCAACTCCTCCAGGTTCTTCTGCTCGATTTCCACGCTTTCCCTGGTCTCGTCCAGAATCTCCTTCTCCAGCTCCAGCCCTTCCTTGCACAGCGCCACATACTCCCTGGCGGCCTTGTAGTCCTCCCACATCTGCACGTCGCTGGCCACCATCTTCTCCATGTAGTCCATCCTGTTCAGGAAGTCCCCCAGACTTTTGGCCTGCAGCAGGAGATCCATCACGCTGGGTTCCCCCGATTCGTAGGTCAGCCTGATATGGGCGGCCATGGCCTCCTGCTGGTCCTCCTCCAGCTGTGTGGCCGCTTCCAGCTGGGCCTGGGCCTGGGCGATTTCCTCCTCCTTGACGCGAATCTGCTCCATCAGATCTGCGATCCGGGCCTCTATCTGTTCCAGGTTCCCGTCCAGCTCCCTCACGTAATTCTTCAGGTTGTCCTTCTGAAGCTCCAGGCTCTTCTTAATCTCCTGCAGATCGCTGAGACCGTTCTTCAGGCCATCCTTCTGCTCCTTCATCTGGGAGATTTCCTTCTCCTTTTCCTTTATGCTCTCCGCGGTAGGCGTGGACTTAGGAGCGGACGCGGAGGTGGCCTTCACCTGCGGCCCGGCCCCCTCAGGACCCAGCAGAACCATGCCGCACAGCAGCGCTCCGCAGAGCAGACGGCGGGGCGCGCCTCTGTTCTTCCTCTTCTTCATAATCCTTCTTCTACACATGCAAATGCTTTCTCACAGTGACAATGCTTCCAAAAAAACCTATCCCAACCCCTACCAGGAGAGATACCGGCGTCAGCACGCCGAACACCTCATCCACCGGCAGAAAGGCCAGGAAATTGTTCAGGATGGAGAACCGCTCCCCGATATAGGTCAGGGCGTAATTGTAGATGCCGTAAATCAGCCACAGGGGCAGCGCCGCCCCCAGCAGTCCAATCAGCATCCCCTCCAGCACGAAGGGAGACCTGACGAAGAAGTCCGTGGCCCCGATATACTTCATAATGTTGATCTCCTCGGAGCGCACCGAGATGCCGATGGCCACCGTGTTGCTGATCAGGAAAATCGCCACCGCCAGCAGTATCGCGATTATGCCTACAGATACGTAGGCAATCAACAGGTTGGCGCCGCTCAAGGTATCCGCCGTCAGCGCGGAATAGTTGACCTTGTCCACCTCCGGCAGGGATTCCAGCCATGTGACCAGAGCGCTCTGCATGGACACATCGTTTATGAAAATCTCATAGCTGTCGTCGCCCTCCAGGGGGTTCTCCAGGAATCCCTTGGAATAGGCCTCATAATTATCCCCCCACTGATCTCTCCTGAAGTTCTCCCAGGCCTCCTCATCGGAAGTGAACTCCACACCGGACACCTCAGTGCGGTTCGCTATCAGCTGGCCGATTTCTTCTATACGGGCATCCGACGGAATCTGTCCCTCCACATGGCTGTCGCACCAGTCGTGCTCGCTGTGGAAGAATACCGTCACGGACACGCCCTCCTCCGCTTTCATCACGATGCTGCGGAAGTTCATCACGATGGAGTAGAACAGGCCGAAGAGGAACAGGCAGGCCGCTATGGTGGCCACGGAGGCCAGGGAATACCACTTGTTCCGGAAGATATTGACAAAGCCCTGTCTGATGGTATAGAACAATGTGCTAATCTTCATCGATGTATTCTCCTCCCTCCTGGTCGCTGATGATGACGCCCCGCTTCATGGTGACCACCCGCTTGTGCATGGCATTGACAATCTCCCGGTTGTGGGTCACCACCACCACCGTGGTGCCGCTCTGGTTAATCTCGTCCAACAGCGTCATGATCTCCCAGGAATTCTTGGGATCCAGGTTCCCCGTGGGCTCATCCGCAAGCAATATGGAGGGCTTGTTCACCAAAGCCCTGGCCAGGGCCACCCTCTGCTGCTCACCGCCGGAGAGCTGCCTGGTCTTGGCCCGGTATTTTCCGGCCAGTCCCACCGTGGCCAGGATGGTGGGGACGTTGCGGCGTATCTCCCTGGCGGGCACCTCTACGATCCGCTGGGCGAAGGCCACGTTCTCATAGACGTTCCTGTCGTTGAGCAGGCGGAAGTCCTGGAACACCACGCCCAGGTTGCGCCGGAATTTCGGCACCTGTCTGTGCTTCAGGCTGGCCAGGTCCCTGCCCATGACGTACACGTTCCCGCTGGTGGCCGTCAGCTCCCGCAGCAGCAGGCGGATCAGGGTAGACTTCCCCGAACCGCTGTCGCCCACAACGAAGACGAACTCTCCCTTTCCGATGCCCAGCGTAATCCCGTTAATGGCAGGAGCCCCCTTGGAGTAGACCTTGCTCACATTGTCCAGGAATATGATGCCATTATCCTCTATAAACTGCTCCCGCTTCCTCCACGACAGCTCCTTCTTGCCCATCGTTTTCCTCCATCCCTGACCTCGTCCCTTCCTATTCTTATCTTAAAAGTCCGTGGTTTCCATGTATTTCATATATTTCACTACCATAAGCGCTATTTTGAAGGTAATCGCGTCTTCAAAGACACGTAAATCCAGCCCTGTGCTCTTCTGCAGCTTATCCAGCCGATAGACCAAGGTGTTCCTGTGGATGAAGAGCTGCCTGGAGGTCTCCGACACGTTCAGGCTGTTCTCGAAGAACTTGTAAATCGTGCCCAGGGTCTCCTCGTCGAATTCGTCCGGGCTTCTGCCCCCGAAGATCTCCCGGATGAACATCTTGCACAAGGGCAGGGGCAGCTGATAGATCAGGCGGCCGATTCCCAGCTCGCTGTAGGCGATGATCTCCCTCTCGCTGAAGAAAATCTTGCCCACGTCCAGGGCCATCCGTGCTTCCTTATAGGAGCGGCTCACCTCTTTGATTTCCTGTATCACAGTGCCGTAGGCGACACGCCCGTCCCGGATGCCCTCCTTCTTCAGGAAGGTCCAGAGCTGCTTCGCGGTCTTATCCATCTCCTTAATCCGGTCGGTCTCGGACAGCTCCTTGACGATGATGACATTGTTCTCGTCCACCTCCGTGACGAAGTCCTTGCTGTTGCCGGAAAAATACGCCCTGGCCAGCTCCAGCGCGTTGCTGTCCCTGCCCTCCGGGGCCTCCACGATCAGCACGGCCCTGGGCACGTCCGTCTGGATGTGCAGCTTCTTGGAGCGGCTGTAGATGTCCACCAGCAGCAGATTGTCCAGAAGGAGGTTCTTGACGAAGTTGTCCTTGTCCAGGCGCTCCTTGTAGGCCGTCAGCAGGCTCTGGATCTGGAAGGCCGCCAGCTTGCCGATCATATAGGAGTCCTCTCCGGCCCCGGCGGCCACCAGCACATACTCCAGCATCTGCTCGTCGAATATCTTGAAGAACTGATATCCCTGTATCTCCTGGGAATCCGCGGGAGACGCGGCAAATTCAGCGACCGCCGCGGCCCTGCTGCCCATATCGGCAGTGGAGGCTACCTCCTTGCCGTCCACATCCATAATACAAAATTCGACTCGAGCAATGTTCTTCAATCCATCGATTGTGTTCTGTAAAATTTGATTTGAAATCATAAAACCCACTCCTTTTGCCGTTATGGTAGATTCCAGTTCCCGTTTATGCTCCTACATTTACAAATGTACAAAATATACGGGAAAAAAGCAATAGGATTTTACGATTTTCCACAAAAAAACTACCTGAAGCAAGGCGCCAGGCAGTTTTATAGACAAATCCTCAAACCAAAACAGGGCACCTTGCCAGATCCGTCAGACGCGCATGTCGAAATTGGCGCCCACATTGGGGTTCACGCTCAGCTCCATGGCCGCAGCTTCCATCATCCGCGCCATGCCTGCCCCCAGCTCCCTGCTCATGTCCAGCGCCTTGTCCAGCACCGCGGTCCCTACCTGGGACAGCACAGACGCGTTCGCCAGCGCCATCGATACCTCCGCAATATCCATAAGCACACCTCCTGCCCAGAATGCATCTTATTTTATCACAATGAAAGCCTTTTTACCAGCTTTTCCGGCAAGTTTTCAATTTCTTAATGATTTCGGACGCTTCCCGCTCAGACCTTGCTGATGGAGTACTGCCCGATCTCTATCCTGCGCTGCTTCAGGAGCCTCCCCACGGCCCGCTTGAACTCGTTCTTGCTCATGCCGGTCTCCTGCTTGATGCGCTCCGGGGAGGCCTTGTCCGTGAATGGCAGCATGCCGCCGCACTCCTCTATCATGGCCATGATTTTCTCCGCGTCCTTGTCCATCTGCAGATAGGCCTTGTCCCGGATACTCAATGTCAGCTTCCCGTCCTCCCGCACCTGGATGACCCGGGCCTCCACGTCCCTGCCCAGCTCCACATTGCCGTAGAGCTCCTTCTGAGGGATCAGGCCGGAGTAGAGGTTGTCCACCGCCACAAAGGCGCCGAAATTGTCGCTCATCTCATAGACCCGGCCCTTCACCTTGTCGTCCGTTCCATAGGGGCTGTCCGTGCGCAGGTTGTCGTACACGTTCATGGTGGCGCAG
The DNA here is from genome assembly GCA_948496895.1 of uncultured Acetatifactor sp. GTDB lineage: Bacteria > Bacillota > Clostridia > Lachnospirales > Lachnospiraceae > Acetatifactor. The sequence goes on from CAOOJO010000179.1 coordinate 5,012, forward strand.
AGGCGGTCGCTCTTGTCTATATAGAGGGACACCAGTACCCTGTTCCCCTGCTCTACCTTGCCCCGCTGCTGCTTGAAGGGCAGCAGCAGATCCTTCTCCAGGCCCCAGTCCAGGAACGCTCCAATCTTACTTGTCTGGGCTACGGTCAGCTCCGCCACCTGGCCCATCATGAGCTTTGGCTCCCTGGTGGTGGCGATGAGCCTGTCCTGGGAGTCCCGGTAGATGAATACCTCCATCTCATCACCGATTTCGCACCCCTCCGGCACCTGCTTGCGGGGCAGGAGCACCCGGGGCTCGTCCTCCTCCCTGGAAATCGCCAGATAGATGCCGAACTCCACCTTCTTTACCACTGTCAGTTTCTGCTTCTCGCCTAAGTTTATCATTGCTTCTCCATTCTTCTGCCAAACTCTGCCGCCACATAGGGGCTTCCCTCCTGGTTCTCCAGCGTCACCCAGACGTTTTCCGCCGTCTGCGCTACCCGGGGCACCAGCACGTCCCCCAGGAAGGCCTGTCTCTTGTACTCCGCCCGCACCTGCCTGATGGCAAAGCCCTCCGGCAGGTAGTCCATGGCGATATCGATGAACTGCTGATTGTTCACATGATGGTTGGTGTCCAGGTGGTGCTGCTTTACCACCACTGATTCCCTATGCGCGCCGTCGGGCGGGATGGCTATCCTGCGGGGCATGTATTCCATCTCCAGCTTTTCCTCCAGCCGGTAGCCCTCCATCATAATCTGCGGAATCGCCGAGGGCTTATTGGTCCGGGTGTCCAGCAGGCTCCAGAGGGAATTGGCCTTCGCCAGATACGCTCCCTTCTCGTCCATCATACAGAAATTCCTGTAGCCCAGAAAGCCCTTCAGCCCATAGGGCAGCGTCCCGACGGCCACCCTTTCCCCCAGCGCCGGATAGCGCTCCACCACGATCTGCCAGGAGGAGAGCACCCAGACCAGGTGCATCTCCTTCAGCTTCTCCACGCCAAGCCCTAAGTCCTCGGACTGAAAGGTGGAGCAGTCCTGAAAGTAGTTGATGATGGAAGCCATGGTGAGCTTCCCCTCACGGTCCGTCTCACTGTATCTGATTCTGCTGTCAAATGTATACATGTCAACTCCCTCCGGGCG
>CAOOJO010000180.1 GCA_948496895.1 uncultured Acetatifactor sp.
CCTGTTTTTCCATTTTGTATCCAATGCCCCACACCACCTTTATATATTCTGGCTCCTTCGGATTCAGCTCCAGCTTCTCGCGGATGCGGCGGATGTGCACCATGACGGTGTTCTCCGAGGCGAAGGCCTCCTCTTCCCAGACTCTGCGGTAGATTTCCTCCGCCGGGAACACCCGGCCCGGGTTTCGCATGAACAGGTCCACAATCTTGGTCTCCGTGGCGGTGAGCCTGACGGGCTCGCCGTCCGCGTAGAGGGTCCTCTCCTCCGTGTTGTAGAGGAGCCTGCCATTCCTGATCTCGCTGGACCTGGCGCCTGCGCGGATGTCGCCCAGGCTGGTGTAGCGGCGCAGATGGCTCTTCACCCGGGCGGCCAGCTCCTGGGGGTTGTATGGCTTGGCCACATAGTCGTCGGCCCCCATGGACAGTCCCAGCACCTTGTCGGTCTCCTCGCTCTTTGCGCTGAGGACGATGACGGGGATGTTCTGCTTCTCCCGGATGCGCATCAGGGCCGACAGGCCGTCCAGCTTCGGCATCATCACGTCGATCAGCACCAGCCGCACCGGCTCCCTGGTCAGGATGTCCAGGGCCTGGAGGCCGTCGTAGGCCCCCAGCACCTCGTAGCCCTCCTTTTTCAGCAAGATGCTGATGGCTTTTACGATTTCTCTGTCGTCATCCACTACCAGTACGCGTTCGCCCATTTCGTTTCCCATGCCTTTCCGCAGCTTTGATTTTCTGTCGCTTCTCCTTGAGCTGGTTTTAGGATAGCTCTTGTTTTTTACAAAATGTGTGGGGTGTTTCTTACGGATTTCTTACATTTCACCTCTCTCAAAAGTCGAACAGACTCAACTGATTGGACTCCGGCAGGCTCCCCAGCAGGTTCAGGGAGTCCATGAGATCCACCATGGTCTTTGACACCTTGGTCCGCTCCCGGAAGTCGTCCTTGGACAGGAAGGGGCCGTCCTTCACCGCCTCCACGATGGCGTCCGCCGCTTTGTCCCCCAGGCCTTCTATGCTGTTCAGGGAGGGCATGAGCTTGCCGTCCACTATCTGGAAGGATCTGGACTGGGCCGTGAAGATGTCGATGGGGGTGAATTCGTAGCCCCTCTCATACATCTCCTGGACGATGCGCATGTCGCCGTAGGCTCCCTCCTCTCTGTTGGTGAGGGGAACCGCTCCCGGCTCCTTGTCCGCCGCCGCGTCCATCCTGCGCTTGTAGTCCGCCATATTGGCCTCCAGGCGGGCCTTTCCCTGGCACATCAGCTCATAGGAGAAGGCCTTGGCCCGGATGCTGAAGTAAGCCCCGTAGTAGGCCAGGGGATAGTGCACCTTGCAGTAGGCGATGCGCCAGGCCATCATGACATAGGCCGCCGCGTGTGCCTTGGGGAACATGTACTTGATCTTCTTGCAGGAGGCGATGTACCAGTCCGGCACGTCCTTCTCCTTCATGGCCGTGATCCAGTCGTCCTTCAGCCCCTTGCCCTTTCGGACGCTCTCCATGATAGTGAACGCCAGACTGGGCTCCACCCCCATCTGCATCAGGTAGAGCATGATGTCGTCACGGGTGCAGATTGCCGTGGAAATGGTGGCCGTACCGCTCATAATCAGGTCTCTGGCATTGCCCAGCCACACATCCGTGCCGTGGGCCAGCCCGGAGATCCGCACCAGGTCCGAGAAGGCCTTTGGCTGGGCGTCGATTACCATCTGCATGGCGAAGTCGGTGCCGAACTCGGGAATCCCGAGAATCCCCAGTTTCGTCCCCCCAATCTGCTCCGGGGTGATTCCCAGCGCGTCCGTATTCTGGAACAGGCTCATGATCTCCTGTCCGTCCAGGGGGATGGTCAGGGGATCCACGCCGGTGAGATCCTGGAGCATCCGGATCATGGTGGGATCATCGTGTCCCAGGATGTCCAGCTTCAGCAGGTTATGGTCGATAGAATGATAATCAAAATGCGTGGTGACGATATCCGTCTCCATGTCGTTGGCCGGATGCTGCACCGGCGTGAAGGAGTTGATATCCTGGCCGAAGGGCAGCACCACGATGCCGCCGGGATGCTGGCCGGTGCTTCGCCTGACCCCTGCCACGCCCATGGCAAGCCGCTCCATCTCGCTCTTTCGCCTGTGCCTGTTCCTCTCCTCAAAATAATTCTTCACATAGCCGAAGGCGGTCTTGTCCGCCAGGGTTGCGATGGTGCCCGCCCGGAAGGTCTGGCCCGCGCCGAAGATGACTTCCGTGTACTTGTGGGCCTTGGACTGGTACTCTCCGGAGAAGTTCAGGTCGATGTCCGGCTCCTTGTCCCCCTTGAAGCCCAGGAAGGTCTCGAAGGGGATGTCGAAGCCGTCCTTGTGCAGGAGCTCCCCGCAGACCGGGCAGAACTTGTCCGGCATGTCCACTCCCGCCTTGCCCGCATAGGCCTTCACGTCCTCCTCCTCGAAGTCCACGTAATGGCATTTGCTGCAGTAATAGTGAGGGCTTAAGGGATTGATCTCCGTGATTCCGGCCATGGTGGCCACGAAGGAGCTTCCCACGCTTCCCCGGGAGCCCACCAGATAGCCGTCCTCCACGGATTTCCACACTAATTTCTGCGCTATGATGTACATCACCGCGAAGCCGTTGGTGATGATGGAATGGAGTTCTTTTTTCAGCCTGGCCTCTACGATTTCCGGCAGCTCTGGCCCGTAGATTTCATGGGCCTTGTCGTAGCAGATCTTGGTCAGCGTCTTGTCGCTGTCCTCGATGACGGGGGCGCATTTGTCCGGCCGCACCGGCGCGATCTGCTCCACCATGTCGGCTATCATATTGGTGTTTTTGACCACGATTTCATAGGCCTTGTCGCTGCCCAGGTAATCGAACTCCTCCAGCATCTCCTCCGTGGTGTGCAGGAACAGGGGCGCCTGTTCGTCAGCGTCCTCGAAGCCCCTGCCCGCCATGATGATGCGGCGGTAGACCTCGTCCTCAGGGTCTAAAAAGTGCACGTCACAGGTGGCCACCACGGGCTTGTGGAACTCCTCGCCCAGCTTCACCACCCGTCTGTTCACCTCCTGGATATCCTCCAGGGAATCGATGTCCCGTATCCGGTCGGATTTTATCATGAATTTATTGTTGCCCGTGGGCTGGATCTCCAGATAGTCATAAAAGTTCACTATCCTGGCAATCTGCATGTCACTCTGGCCGTCCAGCAGGGCCCGGTAGAGCTCCCCGGCCTCACAGGCGCTTCCCAATATAAGCCCCTCGCGGTACTTCTGAATCAGGCTTTTCGGTATCCTGGGATGCCTGCTTGCGTAATAGGTCAGGTGGGACTCCGTCACCAGGCGGTAGAGATTGATGCGGCCCAGGTCGTTCTTGGCCAAAATGATGGCATGATAGGTGGGGGCTTTTTTCACCAGATCCACGCTGGCGGCCCCCAGAGCATTTAGCTGCGCCAACGTGTGGATGTCCTTTTCCTCCAGCATCTGGATGAGCTTCACGAAAATCCACGCCGTGCACTCCGCGTCGTCCACGGCCCGGTGGTGGTTCTCCAGGGAGATGTTCAGAGTCTTCGCCACCGCGTCCAGGGTATGCTTGGCCTGGTTGGGCAGCAGCACCCTGGCGATGCCCACCGTGTCGATATAGGTATGCTCCATGGGGAGGTTCTGCCTCCTGGCATTCTCCAGCATGAAACTCATGTCGAAGCCCGCGTTGTGGGCCACCAGACTACAGCCCTGGCAGAATTCCAGGAACCGGGGCAGCACCTCCTGGATCAATGGAGCGTCCGTCACCATATCGTCCCGGATGCCGGTGAGCTTCTCTATCTCAAAGGGGATGGGCACCTGAGGATTCACGAAGGTGGAGAACCGCTCCGTCACCTGGCCGCCGCAGACCTTTACCGCGCCGATTTCGATTATCCGGTTGTTCACCGGGGAAAAGCCCGTAGTCTCTATATCAAATACTACAAAGTTGTCGGCAAGTGTCCCGCCCTTGTCCCCGGTGACGATTTCCTTCAGGTCGTCCACCAGATAGGCCTCCACGCCGTAGATGATTTTGAAGAAGTCCTGCTTGTCCGGGGGCTCCTTCCCCTCGTCCTTGCATTTCCCGCATTCCTCCTTCCACAGATCCTGCCACACATGGTAGGCGTCCGTGAAGCCCTGCACCACGCCATGATCCGTGATGGCAATGGCCCGATGGCCCCATTTGTAGGCCCGCTTCACAATGTCCTTGGCCTCGGAGACGCCGTCGAAGTCGCTCATCTTGGTATGGCAGTGCAGCTCCACCCGCTTATGGGCGGCGGTGTCGGAGCGTACCGTGACGAAATTCGGTATCTTCTTGATGCCGGTGAGGGAGCCGATGGTGAGCTCATGGTCGAACTTGTCCAGGGTAGCCACGCCCTTGATTTTCACAAAGGTGCCGGGCTTCAGGCTTCCCAGAAGCTCCTTCACGAATTCCGTCTTGGTGAAGAGCTTCACGGTCATGGTGTCCGTGAAGTCCGTCACGTCGAACATGACTATCGTCCTCTCGTTTCTGATTTCACGGCTGTCCGTCTTCAGAACCTTGCCACGGATGGTCACGTCCCCCACCTCGCCGATGATCTCGTCGATGGGAATTGGCTCCTCCTCGAAATCTCTGCCGTAGATGACGTCAGGATTGTCGGACTGCTTTAAGGGGCGGTCTCCTCTGCGGAACTCGCCGCGCTTGTAGTCTCCCTTTCCTCTAAAGCCGCTACGGTAGGAGCCGCCTTCTCCGGCCTGTCTGGTGGTGCCGCCCGATGCTGCCCCGGAAGCCGCGCTTCCGTCCCATGCCCCCGTGCCAGGGCCGCCAGCGCCATTTCCTCCGGGCAGCGCGCCGCCCTCTCCAGACGGGGTGCCGACACCATACATGCCGTTCACGGCACCTCTGCCCGCGTTGCCGTTGCCGCCCATGGCGGTCTTTCCATCTGCCGCCTTGCCTCCGGCGGCCCTGGATTTGCCTTTTGCCCCTGCAGCGCCTTTGGCTGGCTCTCCGGCGGCGGACATCTGCGGGGATTCTCCTGAACCGTATGCCGCATCTCCCCTGGCCGCACCGCTCTTTGCCCGCAGAAAGATTTCGTTCACCTTCATCTGGAGCCGGATTTCGTCATCCTCAGCGAACCTCCCGGCCTCCGCCTCTCTGTACGCTACCTCCACGCCTGCCGCCAGGCCGCAGCGCTCCACCAGTATCTTCTCCAGCACCCGGATCAGCTCCGGTTCCTTGCTGTGGTTCAGCACCGTGTCGTCGATGGTCAGCCGAATCCGCCCGGACTCCGGGTAAGTAATCTGCGCTGTGCGGAAGGCGTTGTACTCCACATGGCTGTACTCCTTCAGCTCCGCCAGGATGCTCTCCCGATAGGCCTCCATCAGGTTCTCCGGGGTATACTGGGAGGAAAGCTCGAAGCGCTCGAATATCCGCACAGTCAGAAGGGCATGGGGAAAAAGCTGGGCCTTGATTGCTTTTTCCGCCGCCCAGATGTCTTCCTTTAAAAGTAAACGGGTGCTGTACAGGTACACGGAGAGCCTGTCCTTCTGTTTCGTGGCGGACACCCTCTCCACCGCCGTCTGCTCCAGCTTGTCATGCAGGTTCCCCTTCAACTCCAGGGTGGGGAACACCTCAAAGAATGGTTTCGATTTTGTCATCATTTCCAGTTATCCAGCTCTTCCTTTAACGCGTCCAACAGCTGCTCCTCGGGAACCTTGCGCAGGATTTCCCCCTTTTTGAACAGGAGTCCTTCCCCCGCTCCTCCGGCTACCCCCAAATCGGCCTCCCTGGCCTCCCCGGGGCCGTTCACCGCGCAGCCCATGACCGCCACCTTGATATCCAGGGGATAGTCCGCCACCAGCCGCTCCACCCTGGCCGCCAGACCGATCAGGTCTATCCGGGTCCTGCCGCAGGTAGGGCAGGAGACCACCTCGATGCCGCCTCCCCGCAGGCCCAGCGTGCGCAGAATCAGCTTCGCCGACCTGATCTCCTCCACAGGGTCTCCCGTCAGGGACACCCGGATGGTGTCGCCTATGCCCTGATGGAGAATCAGCCCCAGGCCGATGGCGGATTTGATGTTGCCGCTCCACACAGTCCCGGCCTCAGTGATTCCCACATGGAGGG
>CAOOJO010000181.1 GCA_948496895.1 uncultured Acetatifactor sp.
TAGAGGAGGGCGGCGCGTCTTTCCGCTTCATCGTGGGCAAATACGGCAGCGGGAAGAGCTTCCTGCTCCAGACCATACGCAATTACGCCACAGCCAAGGGCTTCGCGGTGGTGGACGCGGATCTGTCGCCGGAGCGGCGGTTCGCCGGAACCAAGGGACAGGGGCTGGCCACCTATAAGGAGCTGATCAAGAACCTGTCCACCAAATCCAAGCCCGACGGCGGCGCTCTGCCATTGATTCTGGAGAAATGGATTTCCGGCATCCAGGCCTCGGTGAAGGACAGCTTCCTCTCAAAAGGAGCAGAGAATGCCGGGAACGCGGAGGGAGGTTCGCCCCTTCCCGGCGGGAACGTGGAAGAGCGCCCGGCTGAGAGCGGTTTGGGACGGGAGGCATGCCCTGGGGAAACAGGGACGTTCCAGGGAGATGAGGATTCAGCCTTCGACCGGGAAGTGGAGCGCCAGATATACGCCGTGGCAGGCTCCCTGGAGGGGATGGTGAACGGCTTCGAGTTCGCCAAGGCCGTAGTCCTGTACTGGAAGGCCTACAGGCAGGACGATGCCGCCCTGAAATCCAATGTGCTGCGGTGGTTCCGGGGAGAATATCCCACCCGTAAGGAGGCCAGGGAAGATCTGGGAATCAATTTCATCGTCACGGACGAGACCTGGTACGACTTCCTGAAGATCTTCGCCGCTTTCCTGGTGGGCGCGGGATATAAGGGGATGCTGGTCATCATCGACGAGCTGGTGAACATCTTCAAGATACCCAATTCCATCACCAGGGCCAACAACTATGAGAAAATCCTCACCATGTACAACGACGTGCTCCAGGGAAAGGCCAGGCACATCGGCTTCCTCATGGGCGGCACGCCCCAGTGCATCGAGGACAAATACAAGGGCGTCTTCAGCTACGAGGCCCTGCGCTCCAGGCTGGCGGAGGGGCATTTCGCCACAGCGGACATAAAGGATCTGTCCGCGCCCATCATCCGGCTCCAGATGCTGAACCAGGAGGAGATGTACATCCTGGTGGAGAAGCTCCAGAACATCCATGCAGGGCTCTACAAATACACCCCGGCTCTGACCCAGGAGGACCTGGTCTATTTCCTGACGGTGGAGTACAACCGGGTGGGGGCCGAGACCCACATCACCCCCCGGGAGATCATCAGGGATTTCATAGAGCTGATCAACATCCTCTACCAGAACCCCACAAAGGGCGTGGCGGAGATCCTGGGGGACAACAGCTTCGAGATGGCCAAGGGCGGCCTGTCCGAGGGGGAGATACAGGACGAGTTCCAGGAATTTGAGATTTAAGGAAAGGTAAGTTTATTGGTGTTCGGTATAAATAGGGGGACATACATGGGGGAACGCGGAATCAACGTCATAAGCGCTGCTGGGCTGGAACAATTTGACAGATTGCATCGCCGAGATGCTTACTACACTATAGTAGAAAAAATCAAAAACGGAAAAGCCCTGGGACATGCAATCTGCATCGTAGGTTTAAGGAGAACGGGTAAAAGCATCTTGTTGAACCACTTACATCGGAATGCGTCAGAATTTGGGATGAAGAAGGAGGAGATTCTTCATATATCATTATCTGCGGTCATAGATGGAAATGAGGTAACAAGAGATGACTTTGACAACAGGAAACTCCTGGACATGACAGATATCAGATATCCGTCCCTGAAGGAAGTGGAAGTTTTCATTGAAGAATCAATACGTCAAGAAAAGATACGCTGCATCCTGATAGATGAAATTACCATGTGCAGGGATTTCATACTGGCTGGCAAGGGATTTATAGACAGCCTGGTAAACAGCGGGATGATTGTGATCCTGGCGGGAACGGAAAGCGTCTCTTTCAAGCTTGCGGACGAGAATTCATTGTATACAAGATTGATGCTTGAAGACATCAGCTATATACCCTTTGGGGAGTACTGTAGATTAAAACGGTTAGACGTATCCACGTTAGACGGGAAAAGATGTGCTATCGAACAATACATCGAGCATGGCAATATATTAGATGACACGGTAAACGCGGATGACAGATATATAGAAAGCGCTATCGGGGTAAATGTGGCACTGAGCATCATGAATGCAGACTACGCGGAATTCATTGATGCAGAGAGCGATTTAAAAGAATTCGTGCAGTCTGTCATGAAGTATACGAAGCTAATAGGAGAGACAATAACAATTAATGCGATAAAATCTGAGATATCCAGGGCCGACTTGAGCCGAGCGCTTGCAAATGAGAATACACGCCTTAAAAAAAGTGGTGGAGATCAGATTGAGGTAGCAAAGTCAGAGAGAACCAGGATTGCCATAGAGGGCGCAGAGAGGGTCTTTCAGGAATATGGTTTAAGCTTTGGTATGTCAAAAATACCTTTGACAAGAGAGCAATTATATAAAATAGACGAGCTGTTCACAAAGATGGGGTTGATATACAACCTGAGCCTGATTCCAGAGGAGGAATTTTCCGATGGATCGGTAATGGCAGAGGATTTGACGATTCTGCATAGTATATTATATGTTATTGCAAAAGGAATGGCCAACAAAATCCGTACTGCCAATATAAGAATCAGCGATGAAGAAGCGGAATTGCTGGCCGTCAATATCGAATCAGCTGCTAAGGGGCGGCTATTGGAGGGAATCATCGCTCTGGAATTCCTGAAGGGCATTGAAAAAGAACATGAACTGCTCACCTGCCTAAAGAATTACGGGAACGGGAAATTCAAAACTGTCAGAAAATGTACAAAGCACAGGATGTATAAATACAACAACAGAATATTCGATGAAGCACAGGCAGCCATAGCGGAGGTTGACATCGTTATTTCGGAGCCGGATGCCATAAGGCTGATAGAGGTCAAGAAAAGCTCAGCAATAGACGAAAATCAAACCAGATGGCTGCATAATGATACAGTGGTTCAGGAAATAAGGGACAGAATTTCAAAAACAAAACATATCAAAAAGGAAGTGCTCTATTTGGGGGAAGAGATAATAAGCAATGGTGTCCACTATAGAAATATTGCAGATGTACTGCTGGAGCATTATGATACCTATTTCTGGACATGCATTACTACTCAAAATTAGAGTGCGGAGAGCAGATTTATGAACGTATTCAACCGACTGGCGCCATTCATCCAGGATTTTATCTACGAAAACAAATGGGAGGAGCTGCGGGGGAACCAGGTGGCGGCCTGCCAGGTCATCTTCGACAGCGACGACAACCTGCTGCTCTCCTCGGGCACGGCCTCCGGCAAGACGGAAGCCGCCTTTCTCCCCGTGCTGACACAACTGTACGAGAACCCGTCCCGCTCCGTGGGGGCCATGTACATCTCCCCCCTGAAGGCGCTGATCAACGACCAGTTCAAGCGCCTGGAGCAGATGCTCTTAGACTCCAACATCCCCGTCACCAAATGGCATGGGGACGCCTCCGTGGACAAAAAGGACAGGCTGATCAAGCATCCGGAGGGCATCCTCCAGATCACCCCGGAATCCCTGGAGAGCCTGATCACCAACAAGCGGGGGGCCTGCCTGAACATGTTCTCCGACCTGCGCTTCGTCATCATCGATGAGGTGCACTCTTTCATGCGGGACGAAAGGGGGCTGCAGCTTCTCTGCGTGCTGGAGCGGCTGAGGGCCCTCACCGGCGTCAATCCCCGCAGGATAGGCCTCTCCGCCACCCTGGGGGACATGTCCCTGGCCCAGGACTGGCTGAACACGGGCACCGGCAGGCGATGCGCGGCTCCGGTGACGGACGAGGGGAAAAAGCGCGTTCGCCTGCACATCGAGCGTTTCGTGAATGTGTCGGACAAGCGGGACCTGGTGGAGCGGAACGGCAGCATGAACATCGTGGACAAGGATACCGGCGGCGACATGGGCGACAGGGAGCATTATGAATACCTTTTCCGCCAGACCCTGGACAAGAAGACCATCATCTTCGCCAACAGCCGGGAGGAAATCGAGTTCATCATGGCCAATCTGCGCGAAATAGCGCTGAAGCATAAAGCACCTGACGTATACCGCGTCCACCACGGCAATGTGTCGGCCCTGCTGCGGGAGACCACGGAGGACGAGATGAAGTCCGCTGATGAGAAGATTGTCACCGGGGCCACCGTGACCCTGGAGCTTGGCATCGACATCGGCTCCCTGGATCAGGCGGTGCAGATAGGCGCACCCCTGAATGTCTCCAGCTTTGCCCAGAGGCTGGGGCGCTGCGGACGGCGGGGGCAGGTGCCCCAGCTCCTGTTCACCTTCGTGGAGAGCATCAAGATCAATTCCTCCGACATCCTGGGCCCCATCAACTGGGAATTCATCCGCACGATCGCCATCATAGAGCTGTACCTGCGAGACCACTGGATGGAGCCCATCCCGCCCAGGCACCATCCCTACAACCTGCTGTACCACCAGACCATGAGCGTCCTGAAGAGCAACGGGGAGATGTCCCCCGCCGGGCTGGCCCAGGCCGTCCTCACCCTGGGGGCGTTTCGGAAGATTTCCCAGGAGGACTATAAGAAGCTATTGCTGTACCTGATTCACATCGAGCAGCTGGAGCGCTCCGAGCATGACGGGCTGCTGATTGGAAGGGCCGGGGAGCGGGAGGTGAACAGCCACAAGTTCCTGACGGTGTTCCTGGCCCCGGAGTACCTGCTGGTGAAGGAGGAGAACCGGACAATCGGCACCGTGGACAAGACCTACCCTGTGGGCACCCGGTTCGCTTTGGCCGGCATGTCCTGGGAGACGGTGGACATCAATGTGAAGTCCAAGGTGCTGTTCGTGAAGCGGGTCCCCGGCATCTCCGTGGTGGACTGGGACAGGGACTTCGAGGCGGAGCTCCACACGGTGCTGGTCCGCAAGGTGCGCAGCGTCCTGGAACGGGACGACCCTTATCCTTATTTAAGCGACCGCTGTCAGGAGCGCCTTTTGGAAATCCAGTACATCGCCCGGAACAGCGGCATCCTGGACAATCTGGTGACGGAGCTGTCCAAGCAGAAGTTCGCCGTCTTCCCCTGGGTGGGAACCAGGCAGCTCGTGACTCTGCACTACGCGTTGCTCCAGCGCAGAATCAAAAGCAAGATACCCTGGAGCACCTGCCTGTATCTGGAGGTGGTCTTCGATGGGAGCAAGGAGGAGCTGGCGGATATCATCGCGGATATCCTGCATTCCAATCTGGATTTATACAGCCTGCCCCTACCGGACAAAATTCAAATCAGGGGAAAATATAATGAATTCATCCCCCTGGAGCTTCTGCGCAAGCAGTTCATCGAGGACTATCTGGACTTCGAGGGATTGAAACGGGACATGGACGCAGTGTAGGCTCCATGCGCGCCGGAGCGCGCGAGCCATAGTACAATAAGTCCATATTCATGGCATGAAACGGCCGAATGATCATCATGCCATGAGCGTTGTTGCGCTCATGGTACAATATTTTTATAGAAAATGCAGATATTTCGATATTGATTTTTGGGTGTACTTTGTATATAATATCCAAAACGGCAGAAAGTAAATTCTGTGAACTTTTTGGTTATGCTTTCTGCGGAAAGGTTTGGGTATTTGCTTATGAAAATTTTCAAAGAGGCAAAGGGCATCTTTCTGCCGGGAAAGTCCGCCGTGCCAAATGTGCTGGCGGCTTTCCGTCTTGACTTCTCGTATTCTGGCGGTCATGTAGAGTTTATCGTGGCAGCTCATACTTTTTACCGTATTTATCTGAATGGGGATTTCCTGGGGATAGGGCCGGCTCCCGCGCCTTTTGGGCGGCTGAAGGCCGACCGCTATGACTTGACCGGGAAGCTGGCCCGGGCGGAAGGCCCTTGCGGCGAAGAGGGGACTTCCCAGGGAGCAGGCAGGAACCATCTTGCGGTGGAGGTCATAGGATATGTGCCACAGGAGTTTAATTATTCCACCCATGAAAACTCTGTGTTCTTCGGGGAGCTTACTGTGGATGGAAAAGTAGTGGCGGCAACAGGGCAGGACTGCTGGAGATGCGGCTCTCTGCCTTACAGGGATTTTCATGCGGAGGCCATGTCCCACGGGCGCAGGTATCCGGTGGAGCTGTATGCCCTGAGGGAGGGATA
>CAOOJO010000182.1 GCA_948496895.1 uncultured Acetatifactor sp.
TCCAGCGCAAGGCTGTCCGCGTCGCGGATTCCGTATTCCACCCGGATTCCCTTTGCTTCGAACAGCTCCTGAAAGACGGAAAGGTTTTCCCGGGCCTTTTCCAGCATTCCCGCAGACCGGTCTGTCAGAATCAGGCGCAGCCGCTCCGGGAGTCTGCGGGCGTTTTCCTGCCACAGCAGTCCCGTGCCGCAGCCCAGCTCCAGCACGGTCTCCCCCTCTTTCAGCTCCAGGCGCTCATACACCCATTCCATCCACCCTAAAGAGCTGGTGCTATAGTCGTGGAGCCGAATCCTCTTCTCCAGGTTGTCCGCGGTCCGGTACTGCTCCTGTACCTTCTCCTCCTCCGTGAGGAGGTTCAACAGCCGGATCAGAATCTTCCATTTGTCCCTCTCCTGGCTGCTCTCCATCAGCTCAATGGCGGAGATGATGTCCTCCAGCTGCCTCTTCTTCTGCATCAGCAGCTCCTTCTGCTCCGAGAGCTGTAAATCCATGCTCTGGGATGCCATAATCTCCTCGATTCGCTGGAGGGAGAATCCCAGGTATTTCAACATCAGAATGCGCTGAAGGATGGCCAGGGATTCCTGATTATAGTACCGGTATCCCGCCTCCGAATAGGAAACTGGTTTCAACAGTCCTTTTTCGTCATAGAACCGTATGGTGCGCAGGGATACCCCCGCTATCCTTGCGAGTTCACCTGCTGTGTATAAGGTTTCTTCCATTTCAAATTGACCTCCTTTTGTCATGTCCGTAAGACTATCATAACGGGTGACGTAAGGGAACTGTCAATAGGCTTTTTATAGATTTTCTTTCAGGACATACTCCAGATATCGATCCTCCTCCGTGTCGATGAAGCTGTCCACTATGGCTTCCGCATCTACGCATCCCATACTGAAATAAAATGCGATGGTTTCATAGGAGGAAACCGCCGAGATGAAAAGCTTATCCGCTTTTCTGTCCCTGGCACACAGGCATATCCGTTCAAACAATTTCCTCCCGATGCCCTGCCGCTTCCATTCATCGTCTACGAAGAGCATGGTCAGGTTCGCATACTTAGGTCCGTCCGCCATGCCCTGCAGGGTTCCGTCCAGGGAGGCGAAGCCCACCAGTCTGCCATCGGAAGCGAAAGCGCCTATCACAGCGCCTCCGCTGTCCGGCTGCCGGCACAGATACCGGGACAGCCGGGTTCTCTTTTCCGCGCTCCACTGGCGGACTTCATCGGTTCTTACCAGCTCATAGGCATTTCCTTTTTTCACGTACTTATCCGTTATCCGCTGTATGTGGTGGAACGACTCCAGCAGCCCAGGATGCATCTGCGAATGCTTTAGTTCTCTTATCTCTGTCATACTGCCTTGCGCCCTTTCAGCCGCTCAATCTCCCGCTTCTGGCTGTCGATTCCCTCTCCGGAGACAGTATTGTAATCATCCCGCAGGCATTTGATGATGCGCTGCCTGTCCCGGATGGCCCCGTCGAAGTCCCCCAGCAGCTCATGAACCTGGGCCATGGAGTGCAGGCCATCGGTAATCCTAGGCGGCTCCTGCATCTCGAAGCACTTCTCGTAGTCCGCCAGGGCCTCCTCATAGCGGCCCAGCTTTTTCAGGCCGTCCGCCCTGTCGCAGTAGGACTGCCATCTGTCCGGGAAATGCTCTACGGCCGCGTTCCAGTATTCCAGGGCTTTCTCCGGGTCTCCTTTGCCGAACATCACATCCCCCATATAGACATCATACTGTCCTGTCTTTGCCGCCAGGCGAATCTGTTCTATATAGGGAATCGCCTCGTCAAAGCGATCATCGTCCAGCATGTTCTCGATGATGCCATATAGCCCCCGGTAATTCCCGGGATTCTTCTTCAGGAACTCCCTGAAATACTCGATCACCTCAAAGTGGTTGTCGTACCACTCGTCCCCGCAGACCCCGTTGTTGGCCTCCAGGAATGCCACCCAGCCGCCCTTTTCATTGGGATCCAGCTCCAGGACCTTCTTTGCGTACTCGCTGGCGGTCTCATGGTCGCTGGCCGCCCTGTGGTTGTACAGATAGGCCAGGCAGCAGTAGGCCCGGACGTTCTTCGGGTCGCTCTCCAGCACGCCCTCCAGGAACCTGACGCAGTGGTCGAATGTCTCCGGGGCAATCCGCCGCTCGTGCCAGAACATGTTCTCTATCCGTTCGAACTCCGCCTCATCCGAGAGCTGGAACAGCTCGTCGATGGTGACCCCGAAGAACACAGCGATGCCCGGCAGCAGCGCGATGTCTGGCATGCTGGCCTCCGTCTCCCATTTGCTCACGGCCTGGATGGACACGCCCAGGTACTCCGCCAGCTCCTCCTGTTTCACTTCCTTTTCCAGGCGCAGGCTCCTGATTTTTTTTCCGATATCCACTTTTAACTCCTCCATTCAACCTTCAATCTATTGCTTTTCGTATATGAGCTGATGGATTCAGTATATATCAGATATCTGTTCCCTGCAATCGAGGCGGATTCTATTTTATTCTACTGTTGGTTGAATGCATAGGAATTCCCTGCATGTTAAGCTGAAAATCGTGATCAGGTTGTAGAAACTTGCGATGCCTACGACCGGAAGGAGGACCTGCGGGCCCTCCTTTTCTGTAGGCTTTAGCAGCCCTCATCCTCCCTCTTCCTCCGCCTTGCCCGGATGCGCCGGGCCACCAGCGCGGCCACCAGCGCCAGCGCCACGGCCCTCTTCAGGTTCCTCCTCCTGGTCTCCTTTATCCTTTCCTTCTCCTTTTCACTCATAAACTGGTTCATAAGCTGATTCCTTCCTTTCCTTCAGACTATTTTCAGACTGTGCTTTCCAACTTTTCCTTTTGCTCATTTTCGATTGCTTTTCTTATACCTGTCTTCCGCTGCGCAGCAGATGCCCGGCCCGGAGCCGTTCCTGCTGGCCTGGCTTATCTGCTGACAATCCTGTAGTAAGTCCTGGCCGTCAGGTTATACACGAAGACATACATCACCGCGAACACCAGGAAGCAGGCCCCGGTGCAGGCGATGAAGAGCTTCGTGTCCGTCAGCTGCAGCAGTACCAGCAGCTTGGAAATCAGAGGGAAGGCCGCCATCACATGGATTCCCGCTACCAGTAATGGCAGGAAGAACACTGTCACCACCTGGGAATGGATGGCGGATTTCACCTCTTCCCGGCTCATCCCCACCTTCTGCATGATCACGAACCTCTCCCTGTCGTCATACCCTTCGGAAATCTGCTTGTAGTAGATGATCAGCACCGTAGCCATGACGAAGAGCACCCCCAGGAACACGCCGATGAAGAACAGCCCTCCGTACAGGGTTATGAACGAAGTCCTGGACTCCGCACGCCCCTCTGCCTGGGCGTTTATCCCATTCTGATTCAGGCACTCTATCAAAGCATTGCAGAATGCGTACTGCCCCTCCTCGTCCGCGTCCACGTTGAAGCCGTAGACCTGCCTGATTTTCCTGGCATTCTCCCCCAGAAGCTCCTTCTGCGCGGCATCGATCTCCAGGAGCGTCTCCCTGTCGGGCACCACGATATAGAAAGTGTTGGAGATATTGGCCGAATACTGGCCGTTGCCCACAAAGTCCTTCAGCCTCTCCGCCACCCTGTACTCCCTGCCGAACAGCCTGAAAGTGGGCTGGTCATAGGAGACCCGGTTGGAATAAATCATGATCTCCCCCTCCGCCAGGGTCTTCCGTTCTCCCATTACGGAATTGTAGTCGTCCAGCGTGATGAAGAACAGCTCGTCCATGGAATTCAGTGCGGATGTCACCTCCGCCTCATAGCTCCCCTCATACTTATATTCCCAGGAGGCCGAAAGCCCCAGATACAGATAAGCCATCTCGTCCTTCACGGACAGGTTCCTCTCCCTCTGCAGGGCCCGGATCGTCTCGATGCCCTCCTGGTTCCCTTCTGGCGTGTCGTCCCGGAAGTAGACCATGATGTCCGCCGGATAGCGCTCCCGCACCACATCCTCTATGCCGATCATCAGGGATGTGGTGGTGGACACCATCACAAGCACCATGGTGGACAGGACGCAGATATTCGCCAGCCCCACGGCATTCTGCTTCATGCGGTAGATCATCCCGGACACGCTGACGAAATGCCTGGTCTTGTAGTAATATCCCTTGTTCTTCCGCAGCATCTTCAAAAGGGCGATGCTCCCGGCGGTGAAGAGCAGGTATGTCCCGATGACGACCAGCACCACTGCCACGAAGAACAGCACCAGGGACGCAACCGGGTCGCTGACAGTGATGGCGATATAATACCCGCCGCCCAGGGCGGTCAGCCCCGCCAGCGCCAGGACCCATCTGGTGACGGGCTCCTTTTCCCCCGCGTTCCCGGCCCGCAGCAGGACAATCGGATCCGCCACATGGACCTGTCTGATCGCGTTGACGCAGATTCCCAGGAAAATCACCGCAAACAACTGCACGGTCTGCCGGATCACCCTGGCGGAGACGAAAAAGCCCAGGGGGACTGCCACGCCTATGATCTTCCCTACCAGAAGATACATCAACTTGTCCAGGACGATGCCCAGGAACAGGCCCAGGAACAGGCTCCCTATGGCCAGATAGACGGTCTCCCAGCCCAGCACCCAGGCCAGGTGGCGCTTCTCCATGCCCAGGATGTTGAATACCCCGAATTCCTTCTTCCTGCGCTTCACCAGGAAGCTGTTGGTATAGAACAGGAAGATGACGGCGAACAGCGCCACCACATGGCTTCCCATGAACATCAGCTCGCTGAGGTATCCGCCTCCCACCATTTCCTTCACCCCCGGATTCTGGGACAGGGATTTGACGATGTAGTACATGGCCACCGTGATGATGCAGGTGAGCATATAGGGGATATACGTCCTTGCGTTCTTCTTTATATTTCCCGCCGCCAATTTCGGATAGAAGCTTTTCTTCATGCCATCATCCTCCTGCCTCTCTCTGCGGCATCCGTGTTCCCTGTAGCCAGCAGGGTCAATGTGTCCGATATCTTCTGATAGAGCTGCTCATTGGTGCTGTTCCCCCGGTAGATCTGGTGGAACACCTCCCCGTCCTTGATGAACAGCACCCTGCCCGCATGGCTGGCGGCCTTGGTGGAATGGGTCACCATGATGATGGTCTGGCCGTCCTCGTTGATCTCATTGAAGATCCGCAGCAGCCCGTCCGTGGCCTTGGAGTCCAGGGCCCCCGTGGGCTCGTCCGCCAGGATCAGCTGGGGGTTCGTGATCAGCGCCCGAGCCACCGCTGCCCGTTGCTTCTGGCCCCCGGATACCTCATAGGGGTATTTCTTCAGGATCTCCTGGATGCCCAGCTTCTGCGCGATGGGCTGGAGCCTCCTGTCCATCTCCCTGTAATCCTTGCCGCCCAGCACCAGGGGCAGGAAGATATTGTCCTGGATGGAAAAGGTGTCCAGGAGGTTAAAGTCCTGGAACACGAACCCTAAGTTGTTGCGGCGGAAAGCCGCCAGCTCCTTCTCCTTCACGTTCCAAAGGCTCTTCCCCGAAAGGAGCACCTGCCCGCCGGTGGGCTTATCCAATGCCGCCAGGATGTTCAAGAGCGTGGTCTTGCCGGAGCCGGACTCGCCCATGATCGCCACATATTCGCCCTGCTCCACGGAGAAGGACACGTTGGTCAGCGCCTGGACCTGGTTGCCCCCGAAGCGGGTGGTATATACCTTTCGCAGGCTCTGTGCCTCTAATAGAACCATATGAATCGACCTCCTTGTTATTTGCTGTGTTCTGTTCTTGGAACAATACCCATTCTACAAAAAAACGGAAAGCACCGACATCGAATCGAGTGACATTTCCGCCGTTTCATGTGACATTTTTGTAAGCCTTCCTCCACAGCGCCCTACTCCACCCAGAGCGCGTCCCTGTGCAGGTCTATGGAAAACGTGGTGCCCTCTCCTACCGTGGACTCCACGCTGATTTTGTGGGACAGCTTCTGCGCGGTGAGGCGGCACAGGTAGAGGCCCAGCCCGGTGGACTTCTTGTCCGCCCTGCCATTGTATCCCGTGAAGCCCTTCTCGAATATCCTGGGCACGTCCTCCGGGGCGATGCCGATC
>CAOOJO010000183.1 GCA_948496895.1 uncultured Acetatifactor sp.
CACTTACGCGCCGAAGCCCCTGACCAAGTACGATACCCACAAGAAGAGCGAGCTGCGCAACGTATACAATTCCATTGTCAAATTAAATAAAGACGAACCCTGGTATCTTCCCACTACCAGCAGGGACACCCAGCAGTACGCGGTGGACCTGAAGGAGAACGCGCGCGACCTGCGCAATACCATCGCCCAGCTCGGAGGGCTGGAGAAGGACGGGCTGTTCCGCAAGAAGAGCGCCTATTCCACCGACGAGGGCGTGGCCACCGCCACCTATGTGGGCTCCGAGGAGTCCAAGGCTGAGGTGCCGGATTTCCAGCTGGAGGTGCACGCGCTGGCCACCACCCAGGAGAACCTGGGGCTGTTCCTGCAGGGAAATGGCCGTGCGGCGCTGCCGCCGGATACCTACTCCTTTGACGTGAACATCAATGACATGAATTACGAGTTCCAGTTCTCGGTAGGTGAGAACGAGACGAACCAGCAGGTCCAGGAGCGCCTGGTCCGCCTGATTAACAATTCCGACATCGGCCTGCGGGCTTCCCTGGCGGAGTCCGAGGGGCGCACTTCCCTGCGGCTCACCTCAGAGGCCACGGGACTGGCTCCCGGCAGGGACTATATATTCGCCGTCAGCGACGACCATACCAGCAAGACCCATGGGGCGGTGGAATACCTGGGGCTGGACTATACCAGCAGGGACGCGTCCAACGCCAGCTTTTCCGTGGACGGCGAGGAGCTTACCTCCCCCTCCAACCACCTGACCCTGGGGCAGCTCTTCGATATCCGCCTGACCGGCATCAGCCCCGAGGGGCAGCCAACGAAGATCGGCCTGAAGACAGACGTGGAGTCCCTCACCGACAATGTGTTCCATCTGGTGGGCGGGTACAATGACTTCGTCAGGGCCGCGTCCTCCT
Source organism: uncultured Acetatifactor sp. (assembly GCA_948496895.1). Taxonomy (GTDB): domain Bacteria; phylum Bacillota; class Clostridia; order Lachnospirales; family Lachnospiraceae; genus Acetatifactor. The sequence continues at coordinate 906 of CAOOJO010000183.1, forward strand.
ATCTGGAGACCCAGACCAGGAGCAGGCAGTTAATTAAGGAAATGAAGGGAATCGCTTCCGTATACGGCAGCTCCTTAGAAACCATGGGCCTGAACCTGGCAGAGGACGGGACGCTGGACATCGACAGGGACACCCTGCGGCAGACCGCCGCGGAAACCCGGGACATCAACGAGACCTTCGGCTCCCTGAAGAGCTTCTCCAACATGCTCCTTCGCAAGAGCGACCAGGTCTCCCTGAACCCCATGGACTATGTGGAGAAGGTCATGGTGGCCTATAAGAACCCGGGGCACAACTACCCTAACCCCTATATCACCAGCTCTTATACGGGCATGATGTTCGATGGGTATTTCTAAATAATTGATGACAGGCACCAAAGAAGGGAGTATCATCCGCGATACTCCCTTTTCATACCACTTGCCTTGCTTGACTATCTGACTATCTATGCCGACTACCTGTATTGCCCGTCTATGCCGACTACTTATCCTGCTTGCTCTTCTTCCCCTTTGCCTTATACCTGTCAATCTGTACGAAGTCGTCCATCAACTCCAGTACCTTGTCCCTGCCTGCCTGGTTCAGCTTCACATAATTCTGCATCACCCGGTTCTCCAATAGCTGCGCCCCCAGGGAAGCATCCCTCTCCAAAGAAGAGAAATCCACCGGATTCAGGCTCAGCTTGTCGCACATCTTGATAACGGTCCCATAGGCCATGCCCTCAATGCCGCGCTCCAATGCAGTCACCAAAGTGCTGTAGGGTATGTTCATCTCCAGCGCAAACTGGCGCACGCTGCGATACTGCCCCAAAATTTCTTTCTTTAAAATTTCTGCTTTTGTCATTTCCTTCCTCCATATCAAGCATCAAATCAAGTGTATAATACTAATATACGATTTTCCGTATGCTTTTTCAAGAGGTATATGCAAAATTAATAAAGAAATTTGCATATTTTAGACTTTCTTAAGAATTAGGGGGCAGGCCATAAATCTGGACAAGCTCCAGGAGGTCGCTGTGGTAGAGATCGTCGGGCGTGACCACGAATCCGCCGTTGCTGTCCAGGTCGTAGCCGAAGTGTCGGTAGGCGTACCAGACCAGGTGGGCGCACTGGGTGCCGGAGAGGGGCGCCGCGCTCGTATCCGCTCCGTGGCTGTCGGTAAAAACCATGAGGCTGTAGGGCAGACCGGTCAGGTGCTCCCGGGCATACGCGGCAATCTGCGCCCGCTCCTCCGCGGATATGCCCTTTAGCCGGAGCAGGGCGAAGCCGGGATATTCCTCCCAGCTCTCCAGGCAGCAGATTCCGGAATCGCAGCCCGGCATGATGGCTTCCAGGGTCAGGCGGCCTGCGGCATCCACCACGATGGCGGCATGGCCGCTTCGCCAGCCCAGGACGTGGCCGTTGAAGGTGATGAGGATGTCGCCGTCCTGAACCGTGGGGAGAAAGTCAACACCATCGACTATTGAGCGGAAATTCGTTAATCTCTCGCTGCGGGTGAACAGGTTGCTGTGGCTGCATTCCACCTCCGCGTCCGCGAAGAACCGCTGCTGGAGGCCCAGGAGCTCCAGCTGGCGATTGGATGCGTAGAGTTCGTCTACGCCGGGGCTGGCCAGGCCTGTCTGGTTGAAGATAAGGTTGTAGTCTGCTTCGGTGAGGGTTTCTTTTTGGAGGAGGGGCAGCAGGTCCTCCCGGCGGCACTCCGGCGGGTAATGCGCACAGGCTTCTGCCCTGGCCGTCCACAGCGCCAGGACGACGGAAAGGACGGCCAGGGGAAGGAGGGGCCTTCGCAGGAGGCGGAGGATTCGATTGGGTGGGGATGTATGGTTTTTCATTGGCAGGCCTCTAATCGGTTGGATTCCTATTAGGGTCTGCTAAGTTGGGGGAGATTATGCATTATTGTATAACGCAAAAAAGGCAGCTTCATTGGTGCCCTGCCTTTTCCTCTAAGAGGAAGAACATACCCATTTCATCTTCTGTATATGGGGTTGGTACATTTTGGGGGTATTGCTCTTCCTCGGTACTTATTTTAACATGATTCGCGGTTTTCTGCAAGCGTTTTTTCGCGATTTCCTTTGTTATGCTGCTTTAACGCCTCATCTAAGACATCCTCTAACACAGACTTCAGCTGTGCTGCTTTCTTGCTGTTCTTTTTATCTCCGAATATTATCCGTCTGCTCCTTGTACCACTCTGCTGATAAACATTTCCATTGCCAGCTTCCCTACTTTACTCCTGTTGCTCCTCCGTCCTCAGAATCCATTCCAATTCCTGTACATATACCTTATAATCATGGATTCCCATCTCCTCCAACTGCCCCGAGATTTCCCGGTAATAGTAGCTACAGATAATTAACCTCCTTTTCTCCTCCGGCACTTTAAGAATCTCCCCGGGCTCTCGGATAGGGATTCCCATCCGGGAACGGCCCCATTTGTTCTCGTCATTGTCCACCAGAAAGGCCGGGCGATATCTGTCGCCGTATTTCTTCATGTAGTCCTCGAACATCAGGCCGACACCGAAGAGGATGATTTTTTTGCCTTTGATGTCGGTGAAGGTGTCGCACAGCATGTTCACATACTCGGTGTATGGTCTCTCCGGGTCGTAGATTCCCCGATGCTTGGGCTTACGCTCTTCCTCAGGGGGATATTTCATGTAGTCCCTGCCCATCAGGGCAAAGAGATAGTTCTTATAGCCCACAGGCACCGGAACCTTCCGGCCAGCGAATTCCAGCCTGGCGGTTCCGGCAAAATCGATGGCAGACAGCCTCCTGTACTTGCCCATTCCGGTAAAGAAGGCCACCTGATCCGACTCCTCATCTGTATACAGGCGCTGGGCGGATTCCAGTTTGCTGGCGAGCTTCGCATGGCTGCAGCATGCCGCCAGCAGCCGATAGCCTCTCCATTGCCATGGCTTCAGGCCGCCAAATGCCCTGTAATCCCTGCCGTATATCCTGGCATACAGTAGCCGCTGACAATGGCGGATTCGCTTTTCTTTGGCATCGAACCGCTTCTCGTCCAGAGTGCATGTGTCCAAAGGCAGCACGTCTATCCAGATGCCCAGATTTCCGTGATGCTCCATTTCCTTGGGTTCTATGGCCGTTGTGTGGCAGTTGCGGATGCGGGCATAGCCGCCCCAGAACATGTCCTCTTCTGTGGCTGGCGTATGGATGGACAAAGGTTCCGGCAGTTCCTGCCCCACCAGCTCCAGGAAACGGTCATAATCCTTTCTGGGCATGGCGATGTCCAGGTCATCGTCCCAAGGGATGAAGCCCTGATGGCGCACCGCGCCCAGGAGGCTTCCGTGCACCAGGAAATACTGTAGATTATGCTTCCGACAGATGCGGTCTACCTGATCCAGCATAGCGAGTTCCACCTGCCAGGTTCGCTTCATCTTGTCGGGGACACGGTAAGTCCCCATGGCTGATTTCCCTGTTTCCGCTATCGTCCCTGCTGTTCTTTCCGTCCCCGATGCTTCTGTTTTCGCAGCTTTTATAGCCGACAGCTTCTCCATATCGCCGTCTTCTCTCCTCAGCGGCTCCAATCCATCTTTCAGAGAGCTGTCTCCGGCACTGTCTGATTCGCGCCTATTCCTTATCTGCGTGGAGTTGATGGCTTTCGTGTATTCGAAGAATTCCATGTTCGAGCCCACTGCCCTGAGTTCCTGCAGATCCTTCGTCCAGTCCGCCCCGTGGTCGCTGCCTGAGAAATGGCAGTCGTAATGGTACCTTTTCCAGGCATCTATTTTTCTGGTATTGGAGAAATCCACCGGGACGACTCTGTCCACACAGGAAACGGCAGACACGATTGCAGCCCGCTGGGCATAGGGAATCACGGGTCTCCTCTTTTTGAAATGCTCTACCAGTTCATCCGTGAGGACTCCCGCTATCAAATATTCGCAGCGGCTCTTCGCATTGCGCAGGAGATTCAGATGACCTATGTGGAAGAGGTCGAACACACCGGGCACGTAGCCTATCTGATAGGGCTTAGCGGGCTCCGTGACCTCGCAGTTCCGGCTTGGAGCAGCAGCATTCGGCCAGTCAGCAGCAACAGTATCCACAGGAACCGGTCTCACTTCCCCATCCACCAGTTCCATGGGCACGGCATCATCCATCGGCACCAGGCGATGGTACTGATAATCCGTAATCCCCATATCCTCCAGCTGCTTTCCAATCTCCCCGTAGCGAGCCGCGCAGATGATGACATAGAATTCATCCCTCTTCATTTCCCGTAGCGCATCGGGCGTCTGGATTGGTACACCGCATTTTATGCTGCCCACTTTTGCAGGGTCGTTGTCCACCGCGAGCAGCGACTTGCCGCCTTTCTGCTGTCCATAGCACATCATGTAGTTTTCGAAGTATTTTCCTGTGCCGAAGAGCACGATATCCTTTTTTACCATGTCATGCCTTCTACTTTCCCTGCCAGCCTGCCGCTTTCAACTGCATTATATTGGAATATATATGCCCCTGATCTACCCCTGTCCGCTGATAGAACTGGCTATATCTGCCTCTATTCCTCACCTCTTCCAGAAAAATCTGTTCTTCCTGGAAGAAAATCTGCCAGGTGTCTTCCATGCCATACTTTGCAATCAATTTCTCCTTTGGGTAATACTGTTCCGCATTGGGCGTAAAGCAGTACATATAATGGATTGCCCGGAACAGTATATACTTTGCCGGGTAATGCTCCCTCACGAATTCCTGGTCGAAATATAGGAACTCCTCTGTCTCCGCGTTATAAAAGCAATTCAACGGAATCAGCTCCATATACGCTTTTCTCAAAATCGGGCCGAAATCGGGCTTTTTTGAAGCATCGAACGCAATATCCGTCCCCAGCTTACCAGAAAGCGCATTCTCCTCCTCCGGCACCCGTTCCGAAGATTGCAGGATATATCCATATATCCTATCTAAAATCTCCAGGAATTCATCTTTCCTGTCCCGCATGATTCCCTTCATATAATCGGATAATGTGGGCCATGGAATGAACGGCATTTCCAGTATATCTCCAGGCAGCAGCTTATGTTCTACTACCGGTATCCCATGGGCATGGAGATCCGCGATATTTTCATACAGTTTTCGCGCGCTGGGTCGCCCTGCTTCATACAAAGGCTTCTTATGCACCATAC
>CAOOJO010000184.1 GCA_948496895.1 uncultured Acetatifactor sp.
TCCTCCAAAACAGCCATTGTCAAACTGATGCAAATCAATCTCAAACTTTAAACCGATACCCCACCCCCCAGATAGTCTCGATATACTGGGGCTTCGCCGTATCCTTCTCAATCTTCTCCCGAATCTTCTTGATATGCACCGTCACCGTGGCGATGTCGCCGATGGAATCCATGTCCCAGATTTCCCGGAACAGCTCCTCCTTGGTATACACATGGTTGGGATTCTCCGCCAGGAAGGTCAGAAGGTCGAACTCCTTGGTGGTGAATGTCCTCTCCTCACCGTTCACATAGACACGGCGAGCCGTCTTGTCGATGCGGATGCCCCGGATCTCCACGATGTCGTTCTGGGGCTTCTGATTCGTTCCCACCAGCCGTTCGTACCGTGCCATATGGGCCTTGACCCTGGCCACCAGCTCGCTTGGGCTGAAGGGCTTGGTCATGTAATCGTCCGCCCCCAGGCCTAAGCCCCTGATTTTGTCGATGTCGTCCTTCTTGGCGGAGACCATCAGGATAGGGATGTTCTTCTCCTCTCTGATCCTGCGGCACACCTCAAAGCCGTCCATGCCCGGCAGCATCAGGTCCAGGATTACCAGGTTGTAGTCCCCCTTCAGGGCCATGTCCAGTCCCTCGTCCCCGCTGTTGCAGATGTCCACCTGGAAATCGCTCAGCTCCAGGTAATCCTTCTCCAAATCCGCAATGGCGACCTCGTCCTCTACGATCAAAATTTTGCTCATGTCCAACCTCCTTTTTAAAATCGCTGCGCCGAATCATCCGCCCTCTATTTGTCGTCCTGCAGCTCGATATATTTCCGCAGCACGAAATGCATGCAGGTGCCCTCGCCCTCCCTGCCGGTGGCCCAGATGTAGCCGCCGTGATCCTCGATGATCTTCCGCACGATGGAGAGGCCGATGCCGCTGCCCCCCTGGGCGGAATTCCGGGAGGCATCCGTGCGGTAGAACCGCTCGAATATCTTCGGCAGATCCTTCTGGGCGATGCCCTTGCCATTGTCCTCGATCTCGACGCGGATGGACTCCGTCTCGTCCAGGATCCGGATGTCGATTTCCCCGTGGGGCTTATCCATATATTTTACGCTGTTGCTGATGATATTATTGATGACCTTCTTCATCTGCTCCGGGTCGGCGATGATGATGGTGTCCGGCTGCACCAGGTTGGAGTAGTTCAGCTCGATGTTCTTCTGCTCCAGATCCAGCCCCACCTCCTCCACGCAGTCCCCGAAGTAGTCCGCTACGTTGATACGGTGAAAATTATACGGAATCCTGTTGTTGTCGATGCCGGAGTAATAGGTGAGCTCGTTGATCAGCCGCTCCATGTCATTGGCCTTGTTGTAGATGGTCTTGATGTATTTGTCCATCTTCTCCGGCGTCACCGCCACGCCGTCCATGATGCCCTCCACGTACCCCTTGATGGCCGTGATGGGGGTCTTCAGGTCATGGGAGATGTTGCTGACCAGCTCCCTGTTCTGCTTCTCGCTGGCCCGGTTCTCCTCCGTGGTCTCCTTCAGCCGCAGGCGCATGTCCTCGTAATTGCGGTACAGATCCCCGATCTCCCCCTTGGCATCCGTCTGCAGCACATAATCGAAGTTCCCCTCCTTGATCTTGCGCATGGCCACGTTCAGCTCGTTGATGGGATTGAACACCCCCCTGCGGATCCACCTGGTGAGCACTACGCTGGTAAAAATCAGAATCAGAAAAATCGCGATGAACATATCCACCAGCAGCTTTTTGGAGATCAGGGAGTTCACCTTGGTGACCACGAAGGCGCTCCCCTGACTGCCGTCCGGGAACCGGAAGTCCAGCTGCTTTACGAACTTATCCATCTCATCGTAGTAGATGCCGGAGCCGTCCGCCGCATCCCGCTCTCCGTAGCCAGGGAGGCTGTCAAAAATCGCCTCCGCCGCCTCCTGGTTCCCGGCATAGTAGAGGGCATCTCCCTTCCTCACGATGATATAGGTCGTCCTGTGGGGAATCCGGGCGCTGACCATGTCCAGATATTCCACATCCGAAAGCCTGGCGGAATCCCGCTCAATCTGCTCCCGCAGCTCGAAGAACACGTCGTCCGTGGCATCCGCCACCTGGCGCATGTTCTCCGTCATGGTGGTGTAGTCCAGCCGCACGATGGGGAAGCCTTTCTGGGCGTTCATCAGGTACAGCCCGATCGCGCAGAACGCCACCGCCGTCAGAAGCAACGGCAGTACTATGATGATGACGAATGTAACCCGCAGCCGCGTCCTGAATTTCATGGCCTATCTCCTCAAATGGTACAAACAATTGCCAAAATCTGGAAGAATGCCCTCTCTCCGGGCATAAGGTTCTTCTCACACTACTATATCATAATTTCTGCAGGGAATGTATAAAATAAGAAAAATAATATCATTAAAAAAATCTTAATCTTCCCGCTATTTACTTTTCCTTTCATTAGTTGTAGGATATTTCTTATATGGGTCAAAGCATATGAATCGAAGCAAAGGAAGGTCTTTATGATGAAAAAGATAAATGTAGGCATTTTCTTCGGGGGCTGTTCCCCGGAATACAGCGTGTCCCTGTCCTCCGCCTCCGGCGTCATCCTGAACCTGGACGGCGAAAAGTACAATCCCGTGCTGATCGGCATCTCCCAGAAGGGGGAATGGTTCCACTACGCGGGTCCGGTGGACAGGCTGTTAAACGACACCTGGCAGACGTCTACGTACTGCACTCCCGCGGTCCTCTCCCCCAACCGGGGCGACAACTGCCTGATACTGCTGGGGGCAGAGGGCATCTCCCGCATCCCCCTGGACATCGCGTTCCCGGTGCTCCACGGCGGCAACGGGGAGGACGGCACCCTGCAGGGGCTTCTGGAGCTGTCCGGCATCCCTATCGCGGGCTGCGGCACCCTGGCCTCCGCCCTGGGGATGGACAAGGACAGGGCCCACAGGCTGGTGCGCCTGGAGGGCGTGCGCGTGCCCATGCACCTGGTGCTGGAGCCGGATACGCCCGCGGAGGCAATGGAGCGCTTCGCGGAGAAAATCGGCTACCCCGTCTACGTGAAGCCCGTGAAGGCCGGATCCTCCTACGGCGTCACCAAGGTGAACGGCCGGGAGCAGCTCGCCCCTGCGGTGGAGCTGGCCTTCCGGTATGACAGCCAGGTGCTTTTAGAGGAGAACATCCCGGGCTTCGAGGTAGGCTGCGCCGTGCTGGGCAATAAGGAGCTGATCACCGGTGAGGTGGACGAAATCGAGCTCTCCGGCGGGTTCTTTGATTTTACCGAAAAATATACCCTGAAGACCTCCGCCATCCATGTCCCCGCCAGGATCGACCCCGCCAAGGCCGCGGAGATCAAGGACACCGCCAAGCGCATCTACAGGGCCCTGGGCTGCGCCGGCTTCGCCCGGGTGGACATGTTCCTGACTCCGGAAGGCGAAGTTGTCTTCAACGAGGTCAACACCATCCCCGGCTTCACGGAGCACAGCCGGTATCCCGGCATGATGAAGGCCGCGGGGATTCCCTTCCGTGAGGTGATCTCCCGGGTCCTGGAGCTGGGCCTTGAGGCAGCCCAGGCGTAAAAGCGAGAAGACTATGAAGATACTCACCTTATCACATGACGAAATCCACAGGGGCAGCCTGATTCTGGTGAATCAGTCCCATGCCCTGGACGAAGGCGCCGCGGAGGACCTGATTCCGGTGACCCGGTCCGAACCTTCCGTGCTGCTCCAGCGCCCCGCCGCCCAGGCATTGGCGGGGCTGATGGACGCCATAGAGGGCTGGCAGCACATCGCTTTCGTCAGCGCCTGGCGCTCCCGCCGGGAACAGCAGGAAATCTGGGACGACAGCCTGCGGGAAAACGGGCCGGAATTCACCCGCACCTATGTGGCCCTGCCGGGGCACAGCGAGCACCAGACCGGCCTGGCCATAGATTTGGGGGCTAAACAGGAGCAGATTGATTTCATCCGCCCGGAGTTCCCCTGTACCGGCCCCTGCCGGGACTTCCGGGAGCGCGCGGCGGAATTCGGCTTCATCCTGCGCTATCCCCAGGGGAAGGAGGATGTCACCGGCATCGGCCATGAGCCCTGGCATTTCCGCTATGTGGGCACGCCCCATGCCATCATCATACAGAAGCAGGATATGACCCTGGAGGAGTACACGGATTACCTGAAACGCTTTCCCCGGGGGAAGTGCCTGCGCTGCGTCACCGAGGACGGGCGGGAGGCCTGCCTGTCCTATATCGAGGCATGCGCGGACCGGATGCGCCTGAAGCTGGCGGAGGACGGGCCGTATACCCTCTCCGGCAACAATGTGGACGGCTTTATTTTGACAGAATGGAGGTAGACAGATGCGGACGAAGGCAAATTATGGGTGGCTGGACAGATTTCGGATCATAGCCGCCCTGTTAGTTATCGCTATCCATACCTCGCCCCTTGGCACATTCCAGGAAGGGGCGGATTTTTTTCTGACCAGGGTGCTGGCCCGGATTGCCGTGCCATTCTTCTTCATGGTGACGGGGCAGTTCGTGGTGTCGGGCTTCACCTCCGGGGAAAACTCCCAGAAGGCAAGAGCCAGGCTCCACAGATATCTGGCGAAGACCTCGGTGCTCTATGTGTTCTGTATCCTTTTATACCTGCCCATCGGCATCTACGCGGGGCATTATAAGGAGCTCACCATAGGCGCCGCGCTGCGCATGCTCTTCTTTGACGGCACCTTTTATCATCTTTGGTATTTCCCGGCCTGTATCCTGGGCATCTCATTGGTGTACCTGATGAGCCGTTTTTTAAACCTGCGCGCCATGACGATCGTATCGGCCGTGCTCTATGTCATCGGCCTGTTCGGCGACAGCTACTATGGACTGATCGAGAAGGTGCCTGTACTGAACTCTGTCTACGGTTTCCTTTTCCAGATTTCCTCCTACACCCGAAACGGGCTGTTCCTCGCGCCTCTGTTTCTGGTACTGGGGGCCTGGATGGCAGGGGGCGGACAGAGACCGGAGGGGCAGGAACTTTCCGAGAAGCGACTGTTCCTCTGCTCCCTTTTCGCCCTCTCCTTTGTCCTGATGACCGGGGAGGCCTTCCTTCTGCGGCACTTTGAGCTCCAGCGGCACGACAGCATGTACCTGATGCTGGTTCCTGTCATGTTCTTCCTGTACAGGCTTCTTCTGTGCATCCCCGCGAAATCCGACGGAACCTTCCGGGCCGCGGCCACCTGGATCTACATGCTGCACCCCGCCTTCATCGTGGTGGTGAGAGGCATCGCGAAGCCCCTGGGCCTGACGGGGCTGCTGGTGGACAACAGCATCGTCCATTATCTGATGGTGTCCCTGCTGTCCGTGACCGCCGGGGCTGCCATGGCCTGGCTCCAGGGCATGCTGAAGGCCCGCAGGCAACAGGCAGACGGGGCGCGGCAGCAATCGGTGGCCGCCAGCAGACGGAGCAGGAAGCAGCCTGAACCCGAGATTGCCGACGACGCGTGGACAGATGAAAACGCGGCAGATGGACTGGACAGGACGGATGAACCGGAATCCGGTATTACATATGAAGATGATTATAATTACGATTATACACCGGATGCGGAAGAACTCTATGATGAGACATACACGGATAATGAGGCGGATTCCGCTGAGGAGGAACAGATGGACGATATGCCTTCGGAGGAGCGCTGGCCGGAAGAAGGCCTGGAAGAGGAGGCTTCTGCCGGGATTGCGTCCAAAGCTTCGGGGAGGGAGCGGCCTTCCACGGCGGATGCCCCTGCCTTCCGGGCCTGGATCGAGGTGGATTCCCAGGCGCTGGCCCACAATGTGGACTTCCTGCGCGCCAGGCTGCCGGAGGGCTGCCGCCTGATGCCCGCCGTGAAGGCGCAGGGCTACGGCCATGGAGCCGTCCTGATTTCCAGGCAGCTGAACGCCCTGGGCGTGGACGCTTTCTGTGTGGCCAGCATCGGGGAGGCCATCGAGCTGCGGGAGGCGGACATCCAGGGGGAAATCCTCATCCTGGGCT
>CAOOJO010000185.1 GCA_948496895.1 uncultured Acetatifactor sp.
GCCAGGTGCAGCGTCCGCGAGGACGGAAGCGTCAGCGCAATGGTCGCGCCCTTCCTGCTTCCCGTGGAGCATTCCCTGGGAAGGGTGGACGATGTGTTCAACGGCGTACAGATTACCTGCGGCATGCTGGGCAACGCTTTCTTCGGCGGGCAGGGCGCGGGCAAGCTTCCCACCGCCAGCGCGGTGGCTGCGGACGTGATGGACTGTGCCATGCATCCGGGCAGGACGGTGATGCGCGGCTGGTCGTCTGAGGAAGCAGAGCTTTTCGATATTAAGAAGACAGAAAACCGGTTTTTCGTGCGGGCAAAGGCTTCGGGGCGCAGGCTTCTGGAGGAAAGCTTTGCGGGATGCAGCTTCCTGCCGGGACAGGGCGACGATATAGGCCTGTTCGTCCCGGCCATGCGGGAAGGCGCGTTCGACGCAAAGTGCGCGGCGCTTGGAGATGTGATTTTGAACAGGATACGCCTTGCGTGAGCAGGGGACGGAGACAGGAAGGGCTGGGAGGAGTGAAGGAGAATGTCTAAGGTAGTGAAATTTGGAGGAAGCTCCCTGGCGAGCGCCGAGCAGTTCCGGAAGGTGGGGGACATCATCCGCAGCGACGCGGAGAGGAGATATGTGGTGCCCTCCGCGCCGGGGAAGCGCTTTGACAAGGACAGCAAGGTGACGGATATGCTGTACGCCTGTTACGACCTGGCGGAGGCCGGCAAGGATTTCGGGGAAGCGCTTGGGGCTATCGAGGCCAGATATCGGGAGATCGTCACCGGACTGGAGCTGTCGGTGGATCTGGACGGGGAGTTTGAGACCATAGAGAAGAACTTCCGGGAAAAGGCCGGCAGGGACTATGCGGCGTCACGGGGCGAGTATCTGAACGGCATCATCATGGCGGCTTATCTGGAGTTTGAGTTCGTGGACGCGGCGGAGGTCATCCTCTTCGATGAGAATGGAAGCTTCGAGGCGGAGAAGACCAATAAGGTGCTGGCGGAGCGGCTCGGGGCCTGCAGGTACGCGGTCATCCCCGGCTTCTACGGCGCGAAGCCGAGCGGAGAGGTGAAGACCTTCTCCAGAGGAGGGTCGGACATCACCGGCTCCATTGTGGCCAAGGCCGTTCTTGCGGACGTGTACGAAAACTGGACGGACGTGTCCGGCTTTTTCGTGACGGATCCCAGGATCATCGAGAATGCCAAGGGAATCGATGTGATTACATACAGGGAGCTGCGGGAGCTCTCCTACATGGGCGCGGGCGTGCTCCACGAGGAGTCCATCTTCCCGGTGCGCCAGGAGAATATCCCCATCAATATCCGCAACACCAATTCCCCGGAGGACAATGGCACCTGGATCGTGGGCAGCACCTGCCAGAAGTCGAAATATGTCATTACCGGCATCGCCGGGAAAAAGGGCTTCTGCTGCATCAATATCGAGAAGGACAAGATGAACTCCGAGATCGGCTTCGGCAGGAAGGTTCTGCAGGCCTTCGAGGAGAGCGGCATCTCCTTTGAGCATGTGCCCTCGGGAATCGACACCATGACTGTCTTCGTCCACCAGGACGAGTTCATGCATAAGGAGCAGAAGGTGGTGGCCAGCCTCTACCGCATGGCCAAGCCGGATACCATCGAGATAGAGTCGGATCTGGCGCTGATTGCCGTAGTGGGCCGGGGCATGAAGGCCACGAGAGGGACCGCGGGACGGATCTTCTCCGCGCTTTCCCATGCCAACGTGAACGTCAAGATGATCGACCAGGGCTCTTCTGAGCTGAATATCATCATCGGCGTGGCCAACGAAGATTTTGAGACGGCCATCAAGGCAATTTATGATATTTTTGTGCTCACGAATTTATGATTTTTATCTGTTTTGTAGAAAAATCTGGAAAATTCGCACAATGTGTTGACAGATGCGGGTTGAGACAATATAATATAGGTGTCATCCTTCCATTGATGTACAGAAGAGATTAAAATGCAGAAGGCTTTTATGTGCGAAAGAAACGAAATACAGAGGATGAAGTGGGAGAAAGCGAAGGAAATGGACGAAAGTTCATTTCCTTTCCTAATGTATAAAGGGTACATAGATTTGTAAGAGGGCGCAGATGGACAGCAGAGAACAGCAGGACAGACGGGAAGCAAGGAGAAAAAAGCGGCTCAGGAGCCAGATTATGGTATACACGGTATTTCTGCTGGTGCTCCTGGCGCTGGGAACGGGTATCGGATACGGCGTGTACGCGCTGATGAAGAACCGAAAGGCGGCGCAGGAGAAGGAGCAGGACAACCAGGAGCTGATAGAGGAGATGCTGGCCACAGAGGAGAGCGTCCCTTCCCTGGAGCCTACGCCGGAACCTACTCCCGAGCCTACGCCGGAGGTGGTGGAACCCACCTGGGAGGAGAAGCTGGACGCCTATGTGGACGAGCGGATTGCCCAGATGCCCCTGGAGGACAAGGTGGCAGGGCTGTTCGTGGTGCGGCCGGAGGACATTACCGGGGTAGGGACCGCGGTACAGGCCGGGGACGGTACCAGGCAGGCCCTGGAGGCGAACCCGGTAGGCGGGCTCATCTATTTCGACCAGAACATACAGTCGGAGGAGCAGCTGAAGGAGATGCTGGGGAATACGGCTCAGTACGCGAAGTATCCGCTGTTCCTGGCGGTAGATGAAGAAGGCGGCGTAGTCTCCAGGATAGGCTCCTCCATCGGCCCGAAGATGGACGGCGCAGGGGCGGTGGGAGAGACCGGGAACCCTGAAAATGCCTATCAGGCAGGGGTGACCATCGGGACGACCCTGTCGGGGCTGGGATTTAACGTGGATTTCGCGCCGGTGGCGGATCTGGATAATGTGGAGGGCAGCATCATGGAAGGGCGCGCCTACGGCTCCGATGTGTCCGTGGCGTCCAGCTTCGTCACCTCCATGCTGCGGGGGCTGCAGGAGCAGAAGGTATCCGCCTGTCTGAAGCATTTCCCGGGCATGGGCAGCGCCACGACGGACACCCACGACGGAAGGGTATCTATCGACAGGACGGCAGAGCAGTTCCAGACGGAGGAGCTTGCCGTGTTCCAGGCGGGGATCGACGGAGGCGCGGACATGGTGATGGTGGGCCATATGGCCGCGCCGGCGCTTACGGAAGACGACAATCCGTGCATCTTTTCCAGGACGCTGGTGACCGGTATCCTGCGGGAGCAGATGGGCTTTCAGGGGGTCATCATCACGGATGCCCTGGACATGGAGGCCATCTCGGAGTATTATGCCGCTGACGAGGCCTCCATCATGGCAGTGCTTGCGGGCTGCGACATGCTCCTGATGCCGGAGGATTATCAGAAAGCGTACACAGGTGTGCTGGAGGCCGTCAGGAACGGGAACATTGACGAGGAGCGCGTCAATGACTCCCTGCGGCGGATATACCGTATCAAGTACGCGGATATGGTAGAGTGACAGCACCATAAAGCTGGAGGTAGGGATTCTTGGAAGAAAAGGAAATTTCACAGGCCGTCATTGGTCGTCTGCCCAGATATTTCCGGTATCTGGGAGAGCTGAAGGATGAGGGCGTGGAGCGGATATCGTCCCAGGATTTGAGCGCGCTGATGAAGGTGACAGCTTCCCAGATCCGGCAGGATCTCAATAATTTCGGAGGCTTCGGCCAGCAGGGCTACGGCTACAATGTGGAGTATCTCTACGATGAAATCGGCAAAATCCTGGGGCTGGACAGACAGTATAAATTCGTCATCATCGGCGCGGGGAATCTGGGTCGCGCCCTGGGCAATTATATCAATTTCGAGAGGCGGGGCTTCCTCTTCCGCGGCATGTTCGACCAGAACCCGGACTTGGTGGGAAACCAGGTCAGAGGCGTCAGGGTCATGCCCATGGAGGAGCTGGAGCGGTTCATCCGGGAGAATGACATCGACATCGCCGTGCTGACCATTCCAAAGACCAGCGCGGTGCCCGTGGCGGAGCGGCTGGCGAGGACGGACATCCGCGCCATCTGGAATTTCGCCCATGTGGATCTGAACCTCCCGGAGCGGATTCAGGTGGAGAATGTCCATCTGTCGGACAGTCTCATGAAGCTGTCCTATAATATCAGCAGGTATCAAATGGAGCATGGGCTGGAAGGCGGCCTGATGCCGGGAGGTGAATAGAGAAGCATGAAGTATGCGGAGGACGGAGAGCGGCGCGGGCTTTTTGAGCGGGCGTTAGAGGGAAAGCGGATACCGATTCTGACGCTGGACAATAAATGGTACCAGCTTCTGGACGAAGAGGCCAGGGAAAGCGTGGCCCAGCTGGAGGGAGAGCTGAACGGGCTTCTCAAACAGCAGGGCAAGCTGAACAATGAGGTGAAGGAAATCAAGCGCCTGAAGAAGCGCCTGATGGAGGAAATCGTCTCCATGATGGGGGAAGAGGAGCAGAGCGAGGATTCGGAGAATGCCCAGAAGTCAGAGCAGAACAAGCGGCTGGTGGAAGAGTGCAACGAAAAGCTGGAGGCCTGCCAGGATCAGCTTCTCGATCTCCCAAGGGAAATCGAGCGGGCCAATTTCCAGCTGATGCTGGCCACCATGGACTGCTGCTATGGCAGCATGGCGGAAAATACAGAGACGATACGGGAAACCGAAGAATGGATAGCGGAAATCCGAGTGGAGCTGAAGAAGCGCCTGGTCAGGAAGCAGGAGCTGGAGCGGCACAACCATGCCATCTATAATTATATGCATGATGTGTTCGGGGCCGAGGTGGTGGACATCTTCGACATGCATCATGATCTGGACGGGCAGGGCATGTGAACACAGAGGAGAAAAGGAGTTCGAAAGGGACGGACTGATTGCGGCGGAATGGGCAACAGTCTGTTTTTGATACGCGAAGCTTTGGATGCAGGAAAGAGGGCGGCGGAAAATGAGATATCTGGTGTCAGCGGCTGAGATGAGGGAATATGACCGGCATACCGGCCTGTGTCCTGATGGAGCGGGCGGCGCTGGCCGCGGTGGAGATTATAGAGGAACACTGCGCGGGCTATGGTGGAGAGAGACATGTGCTGGTCATGGCCGGAATGGGGAACAACGGCGGCGACGGGCTGGCCGTTGCCAGGCTTTTGAGCGAAAAGGGGTATCAGGTGGAGGTCTGGACGATAGGAGACAGGGAGCGGGCCTCGGAACAGTGGAAGCAGCAGATGGGGATTCTGGGAAATTATCCTGTGGAATGCACGGACAGGCCGAAGCGGCGGGAGTACGCGGCGCTGGTGGATGCCCTGTTCGGCGTGGGGCTGTCCAGAGCGGTGGAGGGCGCATACGCTAAGGCGCTGGAGCTGTTCCGGGGGCTTTCGGGCTGGCGGATCTCCCTTGACATGCCCAGCGGCATAGACACGGATACGGGAGAGGTCCTGGGCTGTGCCGTGAAGGCGGATCTGACGGCGACCTTTGGCTTCTGCAAGCGGGGGCTGGCGCTGTACCCTGGATGCGGATATGCCGGAGAGGTGAGGACTGTGGACATCGGTATCTGTGAGAGGAGCTTTTTCGGGAAAGAACCCGGAATGTACGCTTATGACGAGGATGTAGTCAGTCTCCTCCCGAAGCGCGACGGCGCAGGGAACAAGGGCACCTTCGGAAAAGTGCTGCTGGTGGCGGGCAGCGTGAACATGGCGGGGGCCGCGGTGCTGGCGGCGAGGGCCGCCTATCGGACAGGGGCGGGCATGGTGAAGGTCATCACCCCGCCCGAGAACCGTATCATCCTGCAGCAGGCCGTTCCAGAGGCGCTTCTGGGAACCGTAGGCGACCTGGAGGAAGCCCTGGAATGGGCGGATGTGGCGGCTGTCGGGCCGGGGCTGGGAAGAAGCAAAGAGGCGTTTCGCTGCCTGGAGCAGGTCATCAGGCAGGGCGCAAAGCCGTTGCTGGTGGATGCGGACGGGCTGAACCTCCTGTCAGAGCACCAGGAGCTTCGGGAGCTTTTGGCAGGGCAGGGGAGGCAGGGCCGCGTCATTGTGCTGACGCCCCATGTTGGGG
>CAOOJO010000186.1 GCA_948496895.1 uncultured Acetatifactor sp.
CACCGTGGAGGAGGGCAACAGGCTGGTACGGTTCGACGACGAGGGAATCTTCGAGGAGGTGCTGGACAGGCTGGGAGAGATGCCTCTGCCGCCCTATATCACCCATAAGCTCCAGGACAGGAACCGCTACCAGACGGTCTACGCCAGGCATGAGGGCTCTGCCGCCGCGCCTACGGCGGGGCTTCATTTTACCAGAGAGCTGCTGGCGCGGCTGGAGGAGAAGGGGGTAAAGCTGGCCTATGTGACCCTGCATGTGGGACTTGGGACATTCCGGCCTGTGAAGGAGGAGAACGTGCTGGAGCACCATATGCACTCGGAGCATTACCAGGTGTCCCGGGAGACGGCGGACCTGATCAACGGCACCAAGGCCCGGGGCGGCCGGATCGTCTGCGTGGGGACGACCAGCTGCCGGACCCTGGAGAGCGCGGCGGACGACCAGGGCGTGGTGCATCCGGGCAGCGGGGATACGGACATCTTCATCTACCCCGGCTACCGGTTCCGGGTGCTGGACGCTCTGATTACCAATTTCCACCTGCCGGAGTCCACGCTGATCATGCTGGTGTCCGCTTTGGCGGGGCGGGAGCATGTGCTGGCGGCCTATGAGGAGGCTGTCAGGGAGCGGTACCGGTTCTTCAGCTTCGGGGACGCCATGCTCGTCCGGTAATGCCGGGATTGCGGCAAAACGGCAAAGGAATGACAGACAGGAGAGCGATGTAAGGATCCCCGAATCCCGGCGTGTCAGGGTTCGGGGATTCATTAGTACAGAAAGTGGAATAAATCTGGAGCAAATCCCGGGCTATTGACTTTGGTTGACAGGATGCTATAATAAATAATGTAAAACGTTACTGTGATAACAGGAACAGACAGGCGGGGATGGGGACATGGTCGTATTATTGGTAGGCGGCGGCAGCGTGCTGATGAACGCTATGATTGACAAGCTGAACAAGAACGGGCACAGGGTCTATCTGCTGACAGGGCAGAAGGAGAAGCGTTTTTCCTACAGACATGTGTTCGAAAAATATAACTTTCCCTATGACAGCGGGAGCGTCAAGGATATCCTGGAGAGCGTGAGGCCGGACGTGACCATATTCACCGGGGCCTATGACACGAACTTCACATGGGAATCACCCAGGCAGGACGCGGTGCGGTACATGGCCGGGCTTATGAATATCCTTTCCGCCTGCAGCATGATGAGGAAGGGGCGGTTCCTGTATCTTTCCTCTCAGGAGGTATTCGGTGAATCCTACATAGACAACGTGGGGGAGGATGCCCCGCTGTCCCCCAGGGGATTCCGTGCCCTGGCTCTGGCCCAGGGGGAAGAGACCTGCGCCAATTACCGCAGGACCCAGGGGACGGACACAGTGATCCTGCGCCCGGATCATCTGTACTGGGTGCCGGAAAAAGGGAAAAAGGAGGACAATCCCTGCTTCCGGATGTGCCTGGAGGCGCTGAAGACCGGAAAGATTTCCGTCAACGAGAGAAACGTATTTTCCATGATTTACCTTAACGACGCGGTGGAGCAGATTTATCAGCTCATCTGCGGGGAATCGCTGGAGCATTCCGTTTACCATATTTCTTCCATGGAAGAGATAGGGGAGATGGAGATGGCGAAATTGATCTGTGAGGAGCTGGGTTCCGACATCGAAATCGTGGACAGTACGGTCGGTGCGGGAAACCGCCTGGTACTGGACGACAAAAGGTACATGGCGGGTTTCGATTCGAAGATATTCAACCATTACGATACTGGGGTGAAGCGGGTCGCCCAGTTCATGAAGCGCCATAGCGCGGCCTTCCTCTCCGAGGAGGACGCGGGAGGCGGCCTGGCCGTCAGGGCCTGGAACAATACCCGCAGAATCCTCAGGGCGTTATTCCCATATATCGAGAATCTGATATGCTTTATCCCGTTTTTCCTGTTGTACAACAACGCGGCGAACAGCGCGTTCGTGGCGCGCCTGGATTTCTACCTGCTGTATGTGCTGCTCTTCGCGGTGGTCTACGGCCAGAGGCAGGCCATTTTCTCCGGCTTTCTGGCGGTCATCGGCTATATTGCGGGGCAGATGGGGGTTCGCAGCGGCTTTGAGGTGCTGGTGGACTACAATACCTATGTGTGGATGGCCCAGCTATTCATCGTAGGGCTGGTGGTAGGGTATCTGAAGGATCAACTGAGCTTTGTCCAGAGCGAGCACAGGACCAGGATAGAATATCTGCAGGGACAGCTGAAGGATATAGAGGAGATCAATGACAGCAATGTCCGGATGAAGCACAATTTCGAGTCCCAGGTGGTCAACCACAAGGACAGCCTGGGGAAAATCTATGAGATTTCCTCCACCCTGGAACAGTATGGCCCGGAGGAGGTGCTGTTCTACGCGGCGCAGGTACTCTCGAAGTTAATGGACTGTGAGGATGTGGCTGTATACACGGTGGCCAATGGGGATTACGCCAGACTGTTCTCCGCCACGTCGCCCCAGGCCCGCAAGATGGGCAATTCCATCAAATACACCGCTATGGAGGAGATGTACGGGGAGCTGAAGGAAGGGCGGGTCTACATCAACCGGCGCATGGAGGAGAAGATGCCCATGATGGCCAGCGCCGTGTACTCCGAGGATAAGATGCAGTTGATCCTGATGCTCTGGGGCATACCCTGGGAGCGCATGACGCTGGGGGAGGCCAACCGCCTGACCATCGTAGGC
The DNA here is from genome assembly GCA_948496895.1 of uncultured Acetatifactor sp. GTDB lineage: Bacteria > Bacillota > Clostridia > Lachnospirales > Lachnospiraceae > Acetatifactor. Next base: position 2,691 of record CAOOJO010000186.1, read on the forward strand.
TTCCTGATCCAGAACGCGGTGGTGCGCGCCAACCGCTATCTGGAGGCGCTTCGCAACCGCCGCTATGTGGAGGGGACGAACGTGCTGGACGAGAGCGCGTTCACCCAGCTTGCGAAAGCGTTCTTCGACGCCAGGGAGAAGGGCCTTACGGAGTACGTGCTGCTGGAGATTCTCACGGAGGACGAGAACTATGAGAACGTGGGGAAGACCCTGGGCAACGCCATCCGGCAGACGGATTATCTGGGCATCCTGAAAGAAGGGAAGCTCTATGCCCTTCTGTCCAACACGAACAAGGACAATATCAACGGCATTCGAGAGCGCTTCCGGAGCGCGGGCTATGAATGCCGCGTGGAGGAGGCGGTGATATGATTCTGGCGAGGGATGAGCGCATTTTCCTGATCGTGCTTCTGGTGAATCTGGTGGTGGCGCTGGTCTACCTGCTGGCAGGGGCGCTGTTCATCGTGCCCGCCCACGCGGCGGCGACAGACCGGGAGAAGGAGGAATTCCTGTATGACAACCGGAGGACTTATCTGCTCCGGTTCCTGGTGATGCTGCTATGTCCGGTGATCGGGCCGCTGTTCTTCTTTATGGGGCAGCTCTTCTACCTGCTGGTATTCTGGAGGGACGTGGACCTGGCGGATGTGATATTCAGCAAGGAGCGGGTCAGGACCCATATGAAGGCGGACGAGGAGCGGGAGCGGGACATCATCCCCCTGGAGGAGGCCATTTTGGTCAACGAGAAAAAGGATCTGCGCATGGTGATGATGAACGTGATCAAGGAGGATATCCGCAACTCCCTGGCCTCCATCACGCTGGCGCTGGACAGCGAGGACTCCGAGGCCTCCCACTACGCGGCGGCGGTGCTCTCCGATGAGCTGAACAAATTCCGCCTCTATGTGCAGAAGCTGTGGCGGCGGATTCAGGAGGAGGAGCCGGGCGAGACGGAGTGCGAGGAGATCCTTCTGGACTATATGGACAATATCCTGCGGCAGCGCATCTTTTCCAGCCATGAACAGCGGAAATTCGTCAATATATTGACGGAAACAGCGGAATCCCTCTATCAGAAGGACGCGGCCAGGCTTACTCTGGGGCGCTATGAGGAGGTGTGCCTGCGGGCGCTGGAGATAAAGGACTTCGACTGCACGGCAAAGTGGTGCGGGCGGATGAAGGAGCAGTTCCCGGAGGAGCTTCCCTCCTATGCCTGCAGGCTGAAGCTGTGCTTTGCCAGGCAGGACAGAGAGGGCTTCTTCGAGGCGCTGGAGGCCCTGAAGAAGTCCAATGTGGTGATCGACAATGAGACGCTGGAGCTGATTCGCATCTTTAGCTGAGACAGGTCCCGCATGGGACAGACTGTGGAAAGGCACGGGTTTTGAGATGTCAATGACAATGCTTACGATATTGCAGACCATAGGGGTGGCGGCGGCCTATCTGGCGGTGACGCTTGTGCTGCCCTGGGCCCTGCTGCGCGGAAGGCTGAAATCCTTTCGACTGCCCGCCAGGTTCATGACCTATTTCATGATTGGAAATTTCTACTGCATGAATCTGGTGTACCTGCTACAGCTCCTCCATATTTCCTCCCGGCTGACATTGATTCTGGGGACGCTTGCCCCCTTCATCGGGGTGGCGGCAGTTCAATGGAAGAAATCCTTCGGCGCGCGGCTGGGGCGTTGCCTGGAGCGTCTGCGGATGGTCTCGGAGGGGCAGCTTGGCCGCAGGACGCTGCTGCTGCGCCTGGGGAAGCGGATCGGGCGGCTGTCCTCCGGATGGCTTGGGAAGTGGCTGGCGCCCCGCTGGCTGGAAGCCCTGCTGGCGGCGGGGACTGTGGCCCTGATCCTCTACATATACGGGACGAACACGGTCAATGTGTACGGATATTGTTCTTCCGACATGGTGCTGCACAATTATTGGATCAACCATATGGAGAACAACAATATCTTCGTGGACGGCGTCTATCCCTTCGGCTTCCACTGCGTGATCTATTACCTGCATGAGGTTTTCGCCATTCCCACCTATGTGCTGCTGCGGGTGTTCGCGCTGGCCCAGACGCTGATGATTCATCTGATGCTTCTGAGCTTCCTGCGGCTGCTGTGCAAGGCGAAATATACGCCTTATATCGGCGTCATGGCCTATGTGATGTCCGGCGTTTTCTATCAGTATACCTATTACCGGTATTACGCGGCCCTGCCCCAGGAATATGGGATGATCTTCATACTCCCGGCGGCCTGGTTCGCCATCGCCTTTCTGCGGGAGAAGGACTTCATTCCTGTGGTCAAAAAAGAGGTATCCGAGGAGCAGAAAGAGGGACAGAAGCGTCAGGGTCCGGCTTTCCGGGGACTGTTTCGAAGGAAGCTGCGGGCTACCAGGGAAGCCAGGTGGAATCTGGCGCTGTTTGCCATCGCTATCTCCATGACCCTGACAGTCCATTTCTACGATACCATAGCGGCGGGGCTGCTGTGCCTTGGGATAGGCGTGGGGTTCGCCTTCCGGTGTCTGCGGTGGCGGTATCTGAAGCGTCTGATGCTGGCGGGGGTCACCGGCATCCTGATTGCGGTGCTTCCCATGGGGGCGGCCTACGCCATGGGGCGGCCTTTGCAGGGTTCCCTGTACTGGGGCATGAACATGCTCTCCTCCGGCGGCGGAGACAGCGGCGTGGAGGAAAAGAGCGCGTCCGGAACGGATGGAAAAAAGGAAGACGGCGGGACGGAGAGCGGCGAGAAAAAAGCGCCCCAAAAAGAGGCTTTGTCCCGGAAGCTTGAAAGAGGGCTTGTCTGCGTCCTGGGGGAGCTGAAATATTATGTTACGAACGACAGCATGGACGTGGCCTGGTTCATGCTGGGAAGCGTTGCCGCGGTCCTGGCGCTGGGGGTATTGTGGCTGATCCTGCGCAGGCCGGATTACGGGGGCGCGCTGATTTCCGTGGGCGTGTACATGGGGGTGCTGTGCGTCCTTCAGGCATCGTCAAAGCTGGGGCTTCCGCAATTGATAGAAGTATCACGGTATTCCGTTTATATCGGGTATGGCCTTCCCATCGTATGGGGCCTGTGCCTGGACGCGGCGCTGTATCTGCTGTTCCGGGAGAAGCGGGCCATCAACCTGGGCGCCGTGGCGGCCCTGGCCGCGGCCTGCGTGGCGGTGGCGGTGACAGGCGTCAGGAGGCCCGCATGCCTGAGCGCCTATGAATCCAACGAGGCCATACTGTGCCTGACCAATATCCTGCGGGAGAACAGGGGGAACACCTCCT
>CAOOJO010000187.1 GCA_948496895.1 uncultured Acetatifactor sp.
CAGGGAAGAAATCCCCTTGTAAGCAGGGTCGCTGTCCGGAAAATGCTTCCCGATATCCCCCAGCGCCGCCGCCCCCAGCAGGGCGTCCATGACGGCGTGGAGCAGCACATCCGCGTCCGAATGGCCCAGCAGCCCCTTCTCATAGGGTATCCTCACGCCGCCGATCATCAAGTCCCTGTCCGGGACAAGCCTGTGCACATCATATCCTGTTCCGATTCTCATTCTGTCTTATTTCCTCTTCTTTTTGGGAAAGGAGAACGCAAGTCCCCTGTCGCTGCCGTCCATCCTGACATCACGCAGCCTGGAGGGGCGGCTCTCCTCACGATCCCGCTTCCTGCGGCTGTCACGCTCCTCTTCTCTCCCACGGCGGCGGCTGTCACGGCTGCTCTCCCGCTCGAACCTCCCGTGGATCCGCTCTTCGTTACGCTCGCGGCCACGGCGTACATCACGGTCATTGTCACGGCCGCGTCTGCTGCGGCTGTCATGGTCGTCCTCACGGTCGCGCTTTCTGCGGCTGTCACGCTCCTCGTCACGGCCACGGCGACGGCGGTCGCGGTCCTCCGGCCAGCTAAACCGCCCGCGGTTCTCACGGTCTCCCCGCTCCTCGCCACGGCTTCGGCGGCTATTGCGGTCTTCGTGCCCTTCGTCGCGGTCGCGTCTCCTACGGCTGTCGCGCTCTTCACGGTCTTCGTCACGGTCGCGCCTACGGCGGATGTCGCGGTCTTCGCCCCACTCAAAGCTTCCGCCGTCTTTCCGTTCCTGAGCTCCCTGGAAGCCCTTCTGGCTGTCACGTTCCCCATCATGGCCGAAGCCCTGGCGGCTGTCACGGTTCTCACCGTGGCCGAAGCCCTGGCGGCTGTCGCGTTCCCCATCTTGGCCGAAGCCCTGATAATTATCGCGGTTCTCGCCATGGTCGAAGCTCCTGCGGCCCTCGCGCTCCTCACGGTCTTCGTCACGGTCGCGTCTGCGGCGGCTCTCACGCTCCTCATCGCGCTCACGGCTCCTGCGCTCCTCGCCTTCCTCGTCACGCCCGCGCCTTCTGCGATTCTCTCTCTCCTCGTCCCGGTCGCGGCCACGGCGTTCTCCGCGCTCTTCGTCACGACCGCGTCTCCTGCGGCCCTCGCGGCCTTCCTCCCGGCCACGGCGCTCCTCGTCACGTCCGCCTCTCCTGCGGCCCCTGCCTCTTCCGCGGTCTCCCCGACCGCCCCGGGCCTCGTAATCATCCACCTCTATCTCCGGCCCCAGGTCCCCGATATGATATTTCAGCATGGCGGCGGCCAAATCCAGGGCATCGCACCCCTCTTCCTCCATCTTCCGCTCCACATAGCTCTTCATCAGATCGATATCGTCCCGGCCGTGCAGCTCCCAGGAACGGTTCAGGTATTTCTCCGCCTTGGCCTTCATCACCTTGGAGGCATTGGGAAGCTCCCTCTCCTCGATAGTGGTATGGCAGAACCGCTCTATCTGGCGGAGACGGAAAAGCTCCCTGCCGCTGACAAAGGTGAAAGACCGTCCCGTCTTCCCCGCCCGGCCCGTCCGGCCGATGCGGTGCACATAATATTCATTGTCCTGAGGCAGGTCATAATTGATGACCACCTCCACATTGTCCACATCGATGCCCCTGGCCGCCACGTCCGTGGCAATCAGGATATTGGTGCTGCCGTTCCGGAAATGGTTCATGGCCACGTCCCTCTGGTGCTGGGACATGTCCCCATGAAGCCCCTCGGCCCGGAACTCCGCCTTCTTCAGCAGCTCGGACACCTCGTCCACCTTAATCTTCGTATTACAGAAAATCAGACACAGCTTGGGCTGATAATACTCCAGCAGACGGATACATGCCGCATCCTTGTCATGGCTCTTTACTCTATAGTATCTCTGGGACACCAAAGGAATCGTCAGCTCCTTTGCCGCCACCCGCACCAGCCTAGCGTCCTTCTGGAACCGGTTGGCAATCTCCAGGATGGGCTGGGGCATGGTAGCGGAGAACAGGGCGGTCTGATGGGCATTGGGAATCTCGCCCAGTATCAGCTCCATGTCCTCCCGGAAGCCCATGTCCAGCATCTCGTCCGCCTCGTCCAGCACCACCATGTTCACGTAGTCAAGCTTGATGGTACGGCGGCGCATATGATCCATCACGCGGCCCGGAGTGCCCACCACAATCTGCACGTCCTTCAGCCCCCTGATCTGCTTGCTGATGTCCTGTCCGCCGTAGACGGGCAGTACCTTGATGCCGTGCATGAACTTGGCGATGTTGCGAATCTCCTCCGCGGCCTGCATGGCAAGCTCCCTGGTGGGGCAGAGGATGATGGTCTGGAGCTTGCGCAGGTCAGGATCAATCTTCTGAAGGGCGGGGATGGCGAAAGCCGCCGTCTTGCCCGTGCCTGTCTGGGCCTGTCCAATGATGTCCTCGCCGTCCAGCAGATAGGGGATGGCCTGCACCTGGATGGGCGTCAGCTTTTCGAAGCCCATCTCCCGCACGGCCCGCACGATGCGCTCGTCCAAAAGGGGCTCGATGGAGGCCAGGCTGGCGGAATCCGCTGCCTCTCCCTCGTTGCCGTCTGTCCGTGTCTGCGCCTTCACGTCCTCTGCGCCCTCTTCCGGCGCAGCCGCTATTGTCTCCATTGTCTCTTCTGTCTCCTCGACCTCCGCAGAGAGCTCTTCCCCCTCCCACTCGCCGGTCTCTTCCGTTTCCTCAGATTCGTCCGTCCTATCCCCTTGGGATACCTCCGGCGCCTCCGCTTCCCGGGGCTCATCGTCCCCCTCCGTCACTTCTTCCGGCTCCGGGATCTCATCGTTCCCGTCAGCCGCTTCTGCCGTCTCTGATGCCGCGGCCGTCCCCGGCTCTTCTTCCATGTCCTCCTGCCCGACGGCTTCCTCCTGTCCGGCCATGGAGCTTTCCCTGCTCTCCGCCGGCTCCTCTGCCGCATTCCAATCGGTCTCTCCGGCCGCCTGCGCTGCCTCTGTCCGCTCTTCTGCCTTTGCAGCCTCCTGTGTCCCTGCCGCCTCATCCTGACGCTCCGTCAGCTCCTGCTCCGCCGACAGTCCCTCCGTCGGCGCATTGTTCCATTCGTTCATTCTGAACCTACCTGACTTTCCTTTCCTCAAATCTACGCTGAAAATTTGCGCTGCCTACAGTATCTTCTCCAATCCGGTCTTCTGGGGCACCAGCCCGCAGCCTTCATAGAATCTCTTCGCACCCTGATTGCACTCCCATACATTCAATGTCAGGTTATAGCAGCCCTCTCTTCTGGCAAACTCCAGCACATGCTCATACAGGCTCCTGCCTATATGCTTCCCTCTTAAGCCCTCGTCCACACATAGATCATCGATATACAATGTCCTGATATCCGTCAATATGTTGTCGTTAAAATGCTGTTGAAATACGCAGAACGCATAGCCCATTACATATTCGTCCTCATCTACCGCAACGAATACGGGCCTTGCGTCATCGCATAAAATAGCCAGAAGCTCCTCGTCCGTATACTTTTTCGTGTCGCCCTTGAACAAATCCGGCCTTCCGTTGTGGTGTACCGCCAGAACCTGTCCCAGCAGCCTGCCTATTCCTATCAGATCCCTTTCTTCCCCACGTCTGATAACCATATTTTTCTCCTCCGGAAAGCCTTCCATTCCATATAGTACATTACGGGCCACATCCGGCCCCGCGTGCAACATGATGCGCATTTAAAAAGAATGCCGAAAATTTTCATTTCCGAGCATTCTTCCTAGTAGCGAGAGGGGGATTTGAACCCTCGACACTGCGGGTATGAACCGCATGCTCTAGCCAACTGAGCTATCTCGCCATATTTGCAAAACGCTTTATTGCCTGTCCGCGCTGCCGACTTTGTTAGTATACAATGAGAAACAAGTTTTGTCAACAAATTTTTTTCATTATTTTACTATTTTTTTGATTTCAGGACACTGTCGGGACGGCCTGCCACAGACTTCCGCAGGCCGTCCCGCAAATCCTGCGGCAATCAGGTCCTGGCAGCCCCGTCCACGGACAGGATCACGCCTGTGACGTAGCTGGCCATGTCGCTGGCCAGGTACAGGAAAGCGTTGGCCACGTCCTCGGGCTCGCCCACGCGGCCCAGAGGGATGCCCGCAATGATGGGCTTGATGACTTCCTCGGGCAGCACTGCCACCATGTCCGTCCTGGTGACGCCGGGGGCCACCGCGTTGACGCGGATGTTGTCCTTGCCCAGCTCCCTGGCCAGGGACTTGGTCAGGCCGTTGACGGCGAACTTGGAAGCGGGATAGGCCACGCCGGAGGGCTGTCCGTAGATGCTGACCATGGAGCTGGTGTTCAGGATGACGCCGCCCCCCTGCTCCTTCATGACCTTGGCCGCGGCCTGGGCGCAGTTGAATACCGCGTTCACGTTCAGGGACATGGTCTTTGCGAAGTCCTCGGGCTTGTAGTCGTAGATGCTCTCCCTGGCGGAGACGCCCGCGTTGTTCACCATGATGTCCAGGCTGCCGAAAGTCTCCTTCACGGTGGCTACTGCCTTCTCTACCTCGGCGGGATCTTGCAGGTTGGGGCACAGTCCTATCACCTTGTAGTCCGGGTTCTCAGCCCTGAGCTTGTCCAGCGCCTTGTCCACGGTCTCCTGCCTGGAGCCGCACAGCGCCACCTTTGCGCCATTGTCCAGGTACATCTTCACGATTGCGTAGCCGATGCCTCTCGTGCCGCCTGTGACCATGGCGGTCTTGCCTTTTAACAATTCCATTTTTAAGTCCCTCCTGTTCCGGTTTTATGTACACATTATAGCGATTTCCATGGGAAAAGTCAACCGCCGGGAGCCGTCTCTCCCTGGCTGCCCTGGCGGATCTCCGAGGGCGTCTGCTGGTAGTAGCCGTGGAAGTGCTGGTAGAAATAGTTCAGGTTGGAATATCCCACCCCCGCCGCGATGGCGGATATCTTCTCGTCCGTGTTCAGGATCCGCTCCCTGGCCACCTGCATGCGGTAGGCCATCAGATACTCGGAGAATTTCATGCCGGTCTCCCGGATGAAGATCTGTCCCAGGTAGGTGGCGTTCATGCGGAATCTGTCGGCGATGCTCTTCAGGGACACATGCTGCCCGTACTCCATGGCCGTCATCATGACGATTTTCCGGATAAGAGGGGACAGTTCCTCGTATGGCCGCTGCAGGACGGGATCCCGGCCCTCCTCCTCTCCCTCCGGCAGGGTGCCGTGGAGCTTTTCCACGATGATCTGCTCCATCCTCTTCAACAGCAGCTTTTTGTCCACGGGCTTCAGCAGGTAGTCCAGCGCGCCGCAGCGCAGGGCCTCGCAGGCGTATTCGAACTCGTCATAGCCGCTCATCATCACATAGTTGGACTCGATTCCCATGCTGTTCAGGTGGTTAATCAGCTCATAGCCGAATTCATCGCCGATCCGCACGTCCACCAGGCATACGTCCGGCTTCCAGTCCACCATATGGGAGATGACCTCAGCGCAGCTCCTGGCCGTGCGCACCCGGCCGAAGCCCAGGGCCCTCCAATCCAGGATCCTGCTGATCCCCTCCAGGACCGCAGGCTCATCGTCCACTATCAGCAATGTATACATTTCCGTCCTCCTCTCCGGAGATTCCATCCCCCGTTTTCCTTTCGACTCCGCCCTGTCCCCTGTCTGCATGGGCCGGGGGCGGCAGGAAGACCGAGAGGAAGAAGCCCCCTTCCTCCTGGTTCCCGATCTCCATCCGGAATCCCTCCCGGTAGAAGTACTTTAATCTCATATAGACATTGCGCAGCCCGATGTCCGCCTGGGGACTGTCGTTTCCCTCATACATGTTCCTGCGGATCTCCGGAAGCTTGTCCGGAGGCGCCCCCGCGCCGTTGTCCAGAATCTGGATCTCCACGCCCCCGTCCCGCTCCCGGCCGGTGACGATCAGCAGGTTGTATTCGCTCTCCCTGTCGAATCCGTGGGCGA
>CAOOJO010000188.1 GCA_948496895.1 uncultured Acetatifactor sp.
GTGGGAGAGGAAGCCGTGAAGCACGGCATCATCGATGAGGTGGGCGGCATCGACCGGGCGGTGGGGAAGCTGCGGGAGATGATTCAAAGCAACTCAAATCAGCATTCATGACTTCTGGGCGAATCGGTATTTAAGCGGCGACATCCCCATCTTCTTCCGGAAGATTCTGCTGAAGTAATACTGGTCCGGATAGCCCACATCGGCGGCGATGGCGCTGACGCTCTTGTCGGTCTGGGACAGGAGCTGGCAGGCCGCGCTGATGCGCTGGCCGATGATATATTCGTTGGGCGAGACCCCGGTATGTTGCCTGAAGGCGCTGCGGAAGGCGGTGCAGCTCATGTTCTCCATCCGGGCCAGGGCATCGATATCGATCGGTTCCTGGAAAGAGCGGTGGATATACTGGATTGCCAGCAGAGGCAGGCTCCCCCTGGAGCCGAAGTCGATATACCGGCCCGTAAAGAGGAGGATTTCCCGCAGGATGCAGACGCAGAGCTGCCCTGCGGCCTCATCGTTTATGATGAATTCCCGGAAGAGCTGCCGGAAACAGGCGATTATTTCCCTGTGGATGCCGATATGCCTTCCGCAGTTCAGGGCAAGGCCTGTGGATTTTGTGAGGGAGCGGGCTTCGAAGCCCGTGTAGTGCACCCAGAGATAGGCGGTCTCCCCCCGGCTGGTATACTGGTAGTCGTGCCCCGGCTCAAAGACCATGACATCGCCCGGGGTAAGGCTCGAGTCTTTCAGAACCAGTTCCCCTTTTAATACATATATGTAGTAGTAGTCCTGCCTGACGGCTCTTGTGGAGAAAGAGCGTGTTTCGGATACCGTACCTACACAGTTGACCTGCAGAGGGACTGTGTCGTTCCTCCGGTTGGCCTCGCTCTCCAGCTTTGTATGGAAATAGGTCTGCGTGCGCATGGCTTCTCCTTTCTGTATTTCCTGTCTGTTGAAAAGTCCATCTTTTTGGTTCGTTTATCCATTGCGGTCCCGGATGCTTTTATTATAGACTATTCTCCAGAAATAGCAACAAAACAGGCGCATTTGAATCAAAAATCAGGAGGGACAGGTATGAACTTTGAAATTGTGCAGGTGTCGTCCTTAGAGAAGGTAAGGGCACAGGACAGCCTAAAACGTGATGAAATGTACAAAAAAACCGTTCTGGCAGGAGAGCGGCTTTCCTACCAGATCTGCATGAAGGCGGACGGCCCTGTGGATTTGGCGGTCTCCGTGGAATCGGAGCTTCCGGGGGCAGTAAGGCTGTACCTGGTGCGGGATGCCTATATGGACATGCCTGTGACGGAAGGGAACATGGAGGGCGAGGATTATATCACGCTGGAGCCTGGGTTCATGCCGGATATCCTTGTGCCCCTTGAGGAGCAGGGCAATCGGATGATGGTCTCCCGGAAGACCACCACAGTCTGGGTGAAGGTGGACGTTCCGAAGGATACCCCGGCAGGGGACTACCGGGTGAAGGTCAGGATGGTGCCGGCAGGCCTGCAGGAGGCGCTGCCTCCCTCGGCGGAAGAGGCGTCCTTCATGGTCTGCCAGGTGATGGACATCCATGTCATCCCGGTTTCCCTGCCCGAACAGAGGCTCATCTATACCAGGTGGTTCTACGCGGACTGCATCGCGGTGCAGCATGATGTGGAAATCTATTCCGAGAAGCACTGGGAGCTGATAGACAAGTACATCGCCGCCGCCGCGGACGTGGGTGTCAATATGATTCTGGTGCCCATACACACGCCGCCTCTGGACACGGCCATAGGCATCACCAGGCCCTGCGTACAGCTGGTGGATATCGAAAAGAAGGGAGACAGATACGAATTCTCCTTCGGGAAATTCAAGCGCTTCATCGACATCTGCAAGAAGAACGGCATCCGGTATTTCGAGATGGCACATATGTTCTCCCAGTGGGGAGCCAAGTGCGCGCCGAATATCTCTGTCACCGAAAACGGAAAGAAGGATTATCTGTTCGGCTGGCATGTGGCCGCGGACTCGAAGGAATATGTGAACTTCCTGGGGCAGTATATCGCGGCGATTTCCAGGGAGCTGGAGGCGGAGGGCATCAGCGAACAGACCTATTTCCATATCTCCGATGAGCCCTCGCTGCAGGCCATGGAGACCTACAGGACCGCCTCTCACATCATGCGCCCGTTAATCGGGGACAGCAAGGCCTTTGATGCCCTCTCGAATTATGATTTTTATGAGAAGGGGCTTATAGAATGTCCGGTCACCAGCGTGGAGCATATCCACGATTTCCTGGAGCATGAGGTGGAGAACCAGTGGGCGTATTATTGCTGCGGCCCGGTGCGGGTGTTCCCCAACAGCTTCCTGGCCATGCCCTCCCACCGGATCCGCATTCTGGGCTTCCTGCTCTACAGGTATAATATCAAGGGCTTCCTGCACTGGGGTCTGAACTTTTTCAACTCCTGCGTGTCCAAGTACCCGATCAATCCATACATCACCACCTCCGCCGACGGGGTGTTCTCCTCCGGCGACCCGTTCATCCTCTACCCGAGCAGGGACGGCGCCTATTCCTCCATCCGGGGCGAGGTCACCTATGAGGCTGTCCAGGACATGGATATCTGCTGTGCCCTGGAGCGGCATATCGGCAGGGAAGCTGTGGTGGTCATGATCGACAGTGCCGCGGGAAGGACGCTGCGGTTCGATGACTACCCGAAGAACAAAGAGTTCCTGGAGGGGCTGAGGGCCGCCATGGTGGAGAAGCTGGAGGGGCTTTCCGCCCAGGCGAGATGATGGACTACAGGAACGTCTGAAATATAGAGGAAAACGCGGAAGGAGCCTGCGCTGTGGCATCATCGTCATGGCGCGGCTTTTTTGACGCTTTTTGGAATTTTCTCAAAATGAAATAATTAATGACAATTGGAATCAAAGATGATATAATGAAAAAATCGCCGATGCTTAATGAAGAAGAGCATTCATTAGAATCGGCTATTGGTCATGGGCATATCTGCTCCAGCGCAGATGCCTGTGAATGAAGACAAGCGAGGTTGATTCAGATGGCGTCTTCCAGTGGAAGAAAAACAGCATCTTCAAATAAGAGAACTGCCCAGAGCAGAAAAACGACTGCCCAGAAACGGAAAAAGACGAAGGCCCAGGCAGCGCAGGACAGCGCCCTTTTCCACGAGATAGGGCTGATTGTCCTGTTCGTGGCCATGGTGCTTCTGTTCTGCTGCAATTTCGGCATCATCGGGCCTATCGGCGACTCCGTCAGCGGCGTGCTGTTCGGCCTGTTCGGGCTGACCGCGTATGTGGTGCCGGTATTGGTCTTTCTGGCCGTGGCGTTCTATTTCGCCAATGAAGGGAACGCCAACGCGGCCCGGAAGCTGATTGCGGGGCTTGTACTGTTTTTGATGGTGGGAATCGTCTGCGATCTGTTCGGGAAGCAGGCGGGGGGCATGGAGAAATACGATTTCAAGCTGCTGTATGAAAGCTGCCGGGAGCAGAAATCCGGCGGCGGCATACTGGCAGGCAGCCTGAGCTTCCTGCTGCAGCAGTATCTGGAGATTATCGGTACCGTGCTGGTGGTGCTGTTGTGCAGCGTGGTGAGCCTGATCCTGCTGACGGAGAGGTCCCTGCTGGGAAGCGTGAAGCGGGGCGGCAGCCGGGTGCGGGAGCTGTCCAGGGAGGACGCCGCCAGGCGCAGGGAACAGGCCGAGCTGCGCAGGCAGGAGCAGGAGGAGAACGCCCAGAGACGGCAGGAAGAGAGCCGGATCCGCAGACAGGAGCAGGAGGAACGCCGCGCCCGGAAGCAGGAGGAGCGAAGGCTCCGGGCCGAGGAGAAGGAGAACGATAAGATTCTGCGGATGGAGCGGAAGGTATCCGGCGTCATGCTGGACACGGCGCTGTCCAAACCGGAGGAAAGAGCTGTCCGCCGGGACGACATCCATGAAATCATCCTGCCGGAGGAAGAGGAGGGAGCGGAGGCTCCTGTGCAGGAGACCTACAAGGCAGAGCCTATAGAGACGGCGGAAGCAGAGCCGGAGTTCGACTTTGAGAAGATACCGATTCGCGGCATCCATCAGGTGACTGTGAACCAGGAGCCGGAGGAGCTGGAAAGCGTTTCTTCTATAAAGAGGGAACGGGAAGAAAAGAGGGAACGGGAAGAGGAACCGGAAGAACGTTCCGGAGAATACATACAGGAAAGCCAGCCGGAAAACGATGCATGGGCACAGGAAGGCTCTTGGGAAGTATCCCAGGTCAAAAAAGGGGATGAAAGCGCTCGAGGGGATATGGAGGATGCGAGTCCTTTTGATGACGAGAAGGGAGAGGAATCCTGGAATCAGGCAGAACAAGAACAAGAGACTGGCGTCCCTGCCAGGGAGCATCTGGAGCAGTCCGCCGCGGGCAGTCCGGCATCTGCCTCACGTCCTGTAGCCGTCCTGCCCTCCGGCTCCGGAAGCGGCCAGGGCAACCAGTCAGCCCCGCAGCCCCCGAAGCCGGTGCCGAAGAAGTACATGCTTCCGCCGCTGTCCCTGCTGCAGAAGGGCAAAGCGGCCACCGGAGATTCCGCCAGGGAGCTGCGGGAGACAGCCATGCGCCTGCAGCAGACCCTTGCTACCTTTGGCGTCAAGGTGACGATTACGGACATCAGTCAGGGGCCCAGCGTGACCCGCTACGAGCTGCAGCCGGAGCAGGGGGTGAAGGTCTCCAAAATCGTAGGCCTGTCTGATGACATCAAGATGCACCTGGCGGCTACGGACATCAGGATAGAAGCGCCTATCCCCGGCAAGGCGGCCATCGGCATCGAGGTGCCTAACAAGGAGACCATGGCGGTGGCCCTGCGGGATTTGCTGGAAAGTAAGGAATTCCGGGATTTCCCTTCCAAAATAGCCTTTGCCGTGGGCAAGGACATCGGAGGGCAGACGGTGGTGTCCGACATCGCGAAGATGCCCCATATGCTCATAGCGGGAGCCACCGGCTCCGGTAAGTCCGTGTGCATCAATACCCTGATCATCAGCATCCTCTACAAGGCGAAGCCCGATGAGGTGAAGCTGATCATGGTGGATCCCAAGGTGGTGGAGCTGAGCATTTATAACGGCATCCCCCATCTGCTGGTTCCCGTGGTGACGGATCCGAAGAAGGCGTCGGCTGCCCTGAAATGGGGCGTGGCGGAGATGGAGGACAGATACCGGAAATTCGCGGAATACAATGTAAGGGATCTGAAGGGATATAACAAAAAAGTGGGAGCCATGCAGGACAAGGGCGACGCGGGCGCGCCTGCCATACTGCCCCAGATAGTCATTATAGTGGACGAACTGGCGGATTTGATGATGGTGTGCCCCGGGGAGGTGGAGGAATCCATCTGCCGCCTGGCCCAGTTGGCCAGGGCTTGCGGCATCCACCTGATCATCGCGACGCAGCGTCCCAGCGTGGATGTCATCACGGGTCTGATCAAAGCGAACATGCCCAGCCGGGCGGCCTTTTCCGTGTCCAGCGGCGTGGATTCCCGCACCATCCTGGACATGGTGGGCGCTGAGAAGCTTCTGGGGAAGGGCGACATGCTGTTCTACCCCCAGGGATACGCCAAGCCGGCCCGGGTGCAGGGAGCCTTCGTGTCCGACCAGGAGGTCTCCGATGTGGTGGAGTTCTGGAAGAACCAGACGCTGGGCAATACCTACGAGGAGGATATCGAGGAGCGGATTGCCAATATGGGAAGCTCCTCCGGGGACGGCAGGGCCTCCGGCGGAAGCGATGTGGACGAACTGTTCGAGAGGGCGGGGCATCTGATCATCGATAAGGACAAGGCGTCCATCGGCATGCTCCAGCGGGCGCTGCAGATTGGCTTCAACAGAGCGGCCAGGATCATGGATCAGCTATGCCAGTATGGCGTAGTAGGGGAAGAGGAGGGCACCAAGCCCAGAAAGATACTGATGAGC
>CAOOJO010000189.1 GCA_948496895.1 uncultured Acetatifactor sp.
GAAGCTTGCGGAAGCCCCCCTTCTTCTTTTTCTTGCCCTTACCGGGGTCGGGAGCCATGACGAAGTCCGTCCTCTGACTGCCGGTTCCATCTGTCTGGTAGGTATTGTAGCTGCCATTGTCGGAATTGGAATAGATATCGTTTTCGTACATAATGATTACCTCCTCTATGAATATCTGACTTGTTGTTTCATCTTTATGTACTTCAGTATATCTTCCAATTGTGTTGGAATTGTGTTCTCTCTATGAAACGATTGTGAAAAAATCAATTTTTTCGATTCCAGTATTCCCTGTTGGATGTGAGCCGCAGCACCAGGGATTGGGGCAGGCTTTCATAATGCTTCCCCAGAAGGTATCCGGCGTATTTGAAGGCGCACTGCATACAGAAGCCCGGGAAACGGTACAAGCGCTTCCTCTCCTTCAGGTACTGCCAGGTCTCCGCCACCAGCCGCCTCCCCTCGGACTCCGAGGCCGCCAGGCCGAACACCTCCGGATGCTGAGCCTGGGACACGCCCAGGTCGAAATTGCGGCGAAGCTGCTGCAGGTTGGTATAATTGTGGGAGTGAATCACCCGGGCCCGGGCCTCATAGGCCACCCCGTACCCTGCCTTCAGGGCGCTGGCGGCATAGAGCATGTCCTCATTGAATATGGTATGCCGTACAAATCCTCCCAATGCATCGTAGACATCCCTTCGGTAGGCGGCACATACATTGGAGCAGAAAAAGGTCTTGATCCCTAACTCCGCCAGATCCTCCATGGTCTTCACCCGGGAGGCATCCGGATAGTTGAAGCGTCTTGAGGCCTTCTCGAACTCCGAGGAGGCGGCGTCCGGCAGCTGCCTGGCGTAGGATACCGCCACCTTCCCCGCAAGATGCTCTGTCAGCCGCTCCACGAGAAACCTGTCCGCCGGTATGGCGTCCTGGGTCATCATGATGAAGACCTCCGCGTCCGAACAGCCCACGGCCTCATGCCTGGTCCCGCCATGGTCGAAGTCCCGCTTCTCCAGGTGGCGCACCTCCACGCCGGGATATCTGCGGGCGAGCTCCCCTTCCTCTGTCAGCTTTGCAAAATGCTCCCGCCCTGTATTCATCAGGATGATCTTATGGACAGGCAGAGACTGCTCCCCCAGCCGATCCAGCAGGGCGAACAGTCTCTCGTCAGGCTTATATATGGGAATGATGACGTCTATCTTCAAGTGAAATACCCCTCTGCTCTTCTCACTCCATATAGGGGGAGGTATCGGAAATAATCCTCTGGCTGTACTCCTTCACGCTGTCCGAAACCGTGTAGGCGGTGTCCCCGAAGAGGAACTGGTGCAGCCATTCCACATTGGTCACCAGGTCAGTGGGGATGACGCAGGCCCCCTTGGCCCCCATATTGGCGTTCCCCCGGAGATCCGGCTGGGGGAAGCCCTCCTCTTCCACGATGCGGTAGTTGGCGATGTTCCCCAGGAGGTCCAGGATATCCTTGGAATCGAGGCTGGTATAGATATCGTCGATGCAGTCGTTGAACACTCTGGTCAACGTGGCCAGATCCGCCTCCTTGGCCCGGTCCTCGATGGCCTGTATCACCTCCCGCTGGCGGGCCGCCCGCTGGAAGTCATCCCCCTTGGTCTGGCGGATGCGGCAGTAGGATGTGGCCTGCACGCCGTTCAGGAGCTGGTAGCCGGGCTCCGTCACCGGGGTGTACTGGCATTTGAGCACATTGGACACGTCCACCTGGTAATTGTTGATATGCTTCAGCTCCTCGCTGTCCACGTCCACATACACGCCGCCCAGGCCGTCGATGACCTCGCTCAGGCCCTTATAGCCCACGGCGACGAAATTGGTGATGTCCATATCCAGGTTCATGTTCAGCATCTTCACCGCCTGCTCCGCCCCTCCGTAGGAGTAGGCCCCGTTGCACTTCTGGTACTCGTCCGTGCCGATGTTGAGGTAGGTGTCGCGGTATACGCTGACCAGCTTGATGTCCCCGGTGTCCATGTTGATGCTGGCGATGATCGTGCTGTCGCTGCGGCTCCCCTTGAAGAGCTGGCCGTCCGTCTGGGCGTCTACGCCGAACAGGGCGATGTTCATGTACCCGTGCATGGTGCCGCCCTCCTCCTTCATCTCCTGCACCTGTGAAGGTATGGCCAGCTTCTCCGGATCCATGACCGTCACCTTGGGCCCCTCCGTGGTCTTGTTCATCACCAGATACAGCACCGCCACCATCACCAGGATGATGATGATTTCGAACGCAAAGAGAATCATCTTCCTCCTCTGCCTGGCGGCCCGCTGTCTCGCGTTCATTTTTCCTCTCGTAGCCATAATTCCGTCTCCTTGTCAGTAAGCGTTTTTATTGATGAATCCAGTGAAAAAGGTCATCAGGATTATTTTCAGGTCGAACCCTATGGTCCAGTTCTCGATGTAGTAGATATCGTACTCGATCCGTTTCCGGATGGAGGTGTCGCCCCGCAGCCCGTTGACCTGGGCCCAGCCGGTGAGCCCCGGCCTCACCTGGTGCTTCACCATATACCTGGGAATCTCCTCCCTGAACTTCTCCACGAACAGGGGCCGCTCCGGCCTGGGCCCCACCAGGCTCATGTCCCCCCGCAGGATGTTGAACAGCTGGGGCAGCTCGTCCAGGCTGGTGCGCCGCAGGAACTTCCCCACAGGCGTGACCCTGGGGTCGTTCCGCACTGTCCAGGCTTTCTTCTCCTCCCCGGGGACCTGCCTTTCCATGGTGCGGAACTTGTACATATAAAAGGGCTTATTGTGGAGCCCCACCCGCTCCTGCCTGAAAATCACAGGGCCGGGGCTGGTAAGCTTTATCAACAGCGCCGCCAGCAGCATGATCGGGGAAGTGACTACCATGCCGAAGGTGGCGCCGCACACGTCCATGATCCGCTTTATGATGATGTTCCCTGTATTGGTCAGGGGCACATAGCGGATATTGATAACCGGCAGCCCCATCAGATCCTCCGTGTAGGGCTTGCTGGGTATCAGGCTGTTGTAGTCAGGGATGAACTTGGTGTGCACCCCCGATTTCTCGCAGATGGCCACGATGCCCTCCAGATGCTCGTAGTCCTGCAGGGACAGGGAGATGGCGATCTCGTCCAGCTTGTTCTCCGGCAGGATGACCTCCAGGTTCCCCAGCCTCCCCAGCACCTTGACCCCCTTGTAGAGCGTCCCCGCCGGGATATGGTTGTCCAGGATTCCACAGGCCACATAGCCCCACTGGGGATTGTCCGTCAGCCGGTCGATGTACTCCTCCGCCGCCCGGGAATACCCCACCAGCAGGATGTGCTTCAGATTGTAGCCCTTCCTGCGGATCGTCCGAAGCCCCCGGCGCAGGGCCAGCCGGAAGCTGGAGGTGATGCCCACATTGAAGATGTAGAAAAAGGCGATCACCGAGCGGGAGAAATTGATCTCACGGATGATCATGTACAGGGCGATGATCAGAGCCACGATGCCGATGGTGTTGGCCTTGATGATCCCGAAGATTTCAAAGCGCCGCCGCACGGTGCGCTTGGGCGCGTACACGCCGCAGGCATAGTAGACCAGGGCATAAAAGGGTAGCACAAAGGGCAGGAGCCTGATGTACTCCCCCACAGGCAGCACGCCGATTCCCGGCCCGTCGTTCAAAATATAGAATTTAAAACCATAGGCCATCACAAAAGACGCGGCGGTAATGCCCACATCTATTATCACCATCAACCGGTTGAATACCTTCTGATTATCTTTTATCATAAGCGCCACCCAAGGTTACCATACAACATAATTATAAAAAGCACAACTTATGATTTTATGAAGCTGTTTCTTAAGTTTTCTTAAGAAGTCTCAGGGTATTGACATAAAGCTGTCCCTGGATTGCCAGATAGTTTGCCAGATTCTTCCAGCGAAAGGGGATTTTCCCCGCTCTGCCCTCCTCAGAGAGCGCCTTCTCAAAGCCCTCCCGGATTCCTTTTACATACAGTATCCCCATTCTTTTCCGACAGAAAAATAAAAATTTTACCAGAAACCCGATAAGCAGGAAGGGCAGGTTCCAGATCCGCTGCGCCAGCGGCATGTTCTTGGCGATGACATATATGCTGTTAGCTGCCGCTAACTTCGTTTTCGTCTCATTATAGCGGGAGCCGGTGGAGGCGCTGCCATAGTGGACCACCTCCGCCGCGGGCTCATAGTAGCTGCGGAAACCATGGACGCGGGCCCGCCAGCCCAGGTCCAGATCCTCCAGGTAGGCGAAATGGGCCTCGTCGAAAAGGCCGATTTCGTCCAGGACGCTTTTCCGGTAGATGGCGGCGCCGCCGCAGGCGGAGAAGATCTCCGCAGGGCTTTGGTAAGCCGTGGCGGCCTGCCCCTTTCCCCGGGCGTAGGCCCAGCCCAGGACGCAGTATCTGTCGCCCGCGTCGTCCAGCAGGTCAGGCCTGTCCCACATGCGCATCCGGGCGCTGACGGAGAAGGCATCCGGCCTCGCGTCCAGGGCGCCGCACAGCGCGCTGACAAAATGGGGATGGACTTTCGTATCGTTGTTGAGCAGAATCACATAAGGGGTCTTGGCCGCCAGGATGCCTACATTTACGGCGTGGCAGAAGCCGGTGTTGGAGGGCAGGGCAATGAGCGAGACCTGGGGGAACGCGTCTTCTATCAGCTCTCTGCCCGCGTCTGTGGAGCCATTGTCTACTACGATGACGTGATATTCCGAGGAAGGGATATCCTGGGCGAGAAGCGCTTCCAGGCATTCCTTTATGAATCTGATGCCGTTGTAATTGGGGATGATGACTGTCGCCTTCTGCACGGTGCCCTCCTTCTGCCTGCGTCGCCGGTCGTTCATCGCATCCGGCAATCGTCTCTTCCATATTATTATAAGCCATGTCGGGCAGGAATACAATGGAAACAGGAAGGACCTTCTCAAAATACGGTTCATGACATTTTCCTAAAGGATTTCCGCGGGATGCCGATACTTCCAGCAGAGGGACAGTCAGACAGCTGTCCCGGGTGTCGGCAGACAGCAGAATGGAGGTCCTTATGAATATCAAAACGCAGAATCCCCTAATGGGGTACAGCCTATTGTCCGGCGGCGGCCTCATGAAAAGCACGGCCCAGAAGCTGGAGCGGCAGGCCAGGCGCGACAGCCAGGTGGATTTTTTCGAGAATCAGAAAAAGAACCTGAAGAACATCCAATGCTCCAGCCCGGAGGAGGTGGCCAGGGTGTTGGAGCTGCTGCATTCCTACGAAGACCAGATCGCAGCTGCCAAGGCGGAATACAACAACGCCCAGATGTTCCATCTGATGGACGAGGCAAAGGAGCAGGGCGAGAGGAACGCCAGGGCCATCGAGAAGAGCGAGCCTAAGACCGCGGAAGAGCGGAAGAAGGCGGCTGTGGAGGAGGCCCTTGGTATCGATGAGGAGAAAGGGCTGCTGAGCGATATCCTGGACAAGGTTACCGAGGAAGCGGCTAAGGCGCTGGAGGATCTGCCAGAGGGGGAGGCTTCGCTGGATTCGGAGCCGGTACAGGCCGCGGAAGCGGCAGAGACGGCGGAAGTGCCGGAGCCTGGTTACGGCCAGCCCCAGGAGGTATTGGCGGAGCATCCCGGGGTATACAAGAGATTCGATGCTTTCGCGTGAGGCCGACTGCCGATTTTGGGCTTTACAGCCGAATCTGTGCGCATTACATAGATTCGGCTGTTTTCCGTCTTTATCTTATCTTTTTTTCATCATTTCTGTGCGCCGTTGCTTTCTGCGCTCTCATTTATTATAATAGAATCTGAGACAAGATTCCATTATTCAAGGTCTATAATAGATTCAATCTAATGAAAGGGCTCCGGAAAGGAACGAAATGCACAGCAGAGATAGAATATACTTCCACAATTTCCTCACAGGGATGCGCACAGGCAAAGACATCACCCTG
>CAOOJO010000190.1 GCA_948496895.1 uncultured Acetatifactor sp.
CATCCGTCATTCACGATGACAGGCCTCATCGCGTCAAAGGCTTTCGTCAGATGATAGATGGCCACCGTGAACCTTTGCTGGTCAGGATCCGTATACACCCTCTCGATTCCCCAGCTTTCATTGAACGCAGTCCAGGTGACGATGCAGGGGTGGTTATAGTTCTGCCTGACGATCTCCATCCACTGTCCCGTGTAGGCCTCCATGGCCTCATCGCGGAAGGCGTACTGGGAGGGCATCTCGCACCACACCACAAGCCCTTTGACATCGCACCAGTACAGGAACCGCTCATCCTCCACCTTCTCATGCTTGCGCAGGCCGTTATAGCCTGCCTGAAGGATCAGGTCGATATCCCTCTTCAGCGCATCCTCCGAGGGAGGCGTCAGCCCGGACTCCTTCCAGTATCCCTGATCCAGGACCAGCCTCTGGTAAAAGGGATGGTTGTTCAGAAGCACCCTGCCATCCTCTATGGAAATCTTCCTCATACCGAAATAGCTGCCCACCTGATCCTGCCGCTCCCCATCGAAGAGCGTCAGCTCCACGTCATAAAGGGCCGGATGGGCAGGGCTCCAGAATTCCACCTGCCAGGGCTCCTCCCCATTGCAGACCGTCTGCTCAAAGGCAAGGAACTGGGTCTCCACCCGGATCCGCTGCTGCGAGACGCATCTGCCCTGATATAGGATTCTGCAGTCCAGGTCCAGCGCCTCTGACGGCTTCTCATTCAGCGTCAGCTGGAACGAAGCCACGGCCCGGTCGATGTCAGGCGTCAGCTTGATGTCCCGGATAAAGCGCTCCGGCACCTCCTCCATCCACACCATCTTCCAGATTCCTGTGGACTGGACGTACCAGCAGCCGAAATTCTCTGCCTTCCACCTCTGCTTCCCTCTGGGCTGGACGCAGCTGCGGCTGTCCTGGGCCCGAACCGTGACGATGTTCCTGCCTGGCACAAGATATGCCGTCACGTCCAAAGAGAACCTGGCATAGCCTCCCGTATGTCCGCCGGCGCATCTGCCGTTTATCCACACCTTGGCCTGATAATCCACGCCCTCAAAGTGCAGGACTGTCCGCCGACATGAGGCCTCCCATGCAATGTCCCTCTGGTACCAGACCACCGGGTGCAGCGCGCTCTCCCCGATTCCGCTGGCCTGGGTCTCATAGGTAAAGGGGACCGTAATCTCCCTGTACTCCTCAAACGCGCGTTCATACCAGCCCTCTCTCTCGCCCCTGTCCTCGTCATCGAACAGGAAGCGCCATTTTCCGTTCAGATCCGTCCAATTCTCTCTGTATAATTGCGGCCTGGGATAATCCTTCTGCATGATGACACTCCTTTATCTACATTTTTTATATATTTAATTTTTGTGTATTCAAATTTTATATACACGAATCATGTACTAATAGTATATCTCCTCCGCCGAAAAGTCAATATATTTTCGGCTATAATTGGATTTTTGGCAGTTTCTCACAAAAAATCCCGTTTTATTTCTCCATATATCATGTTTTAATGGCTTTTTATGTGCATTATTTATAAATATACTTATCCTGTTCCCTTCTCTTTATCAACATACTTTTTGCAGAAATAAAAAATATCCATTGCAATGCATCCATAAAACCGTTATAATTGCAGTAAGCTTTTCTTTAAAACAGAAAATATGGAGAAATTCCGATTGCAGAAAGCAGAGGCACATACTTATGAAGCAAAGTCTGACATTGACCCTGGAGGACAAGGAGAAAATCATCAATATATGCAAAGCGCTCTCCTCGCCCATCCGCCTGGACGTATTGAACTATCTGGCGAAGAAGCCTGCCATCATCACGGATGTGGCGGAGGAGTTCGGCATCCCCCTTTCCAGCGCCGCCCTTTACATCAGGAACCTGGAGGCCGCCGGGCTGATATTCACCCAGACCATCCCGGGCTCCAAGGGTTCCCAGCGGCTCTGCGGGCTCCAGACGAACATGTTCACCGTACAGATCTTCCCCCCTTCCGGGGACAGCCCGTCGGAATGCCTCTACCGGGAGTCCATGCCTGTGGGCTGCTATTTTGATTACAGGGCGCTTCCGTCCTGCGGCATGGCCTCCAGCGTGCAGGGGGAGCTGGGATACGAGGACACCTTGAGCATCTTTACCAGCCCTGACCGCTTCAAGGCACAGCTGATATGGCTCAGCATCGGCTTTCTGGAATACCGCTTTTCCAACGGCTTCCTGATGGCCAATCCGGTCAACCGCATCCGGTTTTCCCTTGAGATCTGCTCGGAAGCCCTGGGCTACAACAATGACTGGCCCTCGGACATCACCGTCAGCATCAACGGGCGGGAAATCGGCATCCTGCATTCCGATGGAGATTACGGAGACCGGCCCGGCAAGCTCAATCCTAGCTGGTGGAATCCCGCCTCCACTCAATACGGGCTGCTGCGCACTGTGGAGGTCACCTCCCATGGCTGCTATATAGACAAGAACCTGATTTCCGCCGAGACCATCTCCTCCCTGGGGCTATTGCAGGCCGAGAGCATCCGCCTGAAGCTGGAGGTGAAGGAGAACGCGGAATTCTGCGGAGGGCTTAATATCTTTGGGGAAAAATTCGGGGACTATCCCCAGGACATCTTAATGGAATGCTATCAGGACTGACACACGGCCCGGGCGGATACCGGGGGAAGGAGCTACCACCAATGAGACCGAATCTGATTTATGTATTTGCAGACCAATTGCGCTATTCCAGCCTTGGCTATGCAGGCGACGCCAATGCCCTGACGCCTAACCTGGACGCATGGAGCAGAGAATGCACGGACCTGTGCCAGGCGGTGTCCGGACATCCTGTCTGCGCTCCCTACCGGGCATCCCTGCTCACCGGAAAGTACACCACCAGCACAGGGATGGTGATTAACGAAATCCGCATGAACACCCATCACCACACCTTCGCGGATGTGCTCAACGAAAACGGCTACGAGACCGCCTACATCGGAAAATGGCATATGTACGCGGCCCAGCTGGGGAACCATTACGATGCCAGGAATTCCTATATCCCCAAAGGACGGGACAGGCTGGGGTTCAACGATTACTTCGCAGGCTATAATTTCCGGCATGAATACAATCCAGGAACTGCCTATTATCATCTGGACAGCCCGGAGAAAATCTATTATGATAGATATGAGCCGGATGCCCAGACGGACATGGCCATCGCACAGCTGCAGCGCCTGTCCCGGGGAAGCAGGCCCTTCGCCCTGTTCCTGTCCATCGGCACGCCCCATGACCCCTGGGTGCCGGAAAACGTGCCCGCCGAATGCCTGGAGCGTTTCCGGGACAGGGATTTTGGGCTGCCGCCCAACTATCTGCCTGACAATGACCCCCATGCCGATGAATGGGCAAGGCTCTCCCCCCAGGAGAGGGATTCCCTGACGGAATGGATGCGGGTCTATTACGCCATGACCGCCAACCTGGACGACAATATGGGCCGGCTCATGGCCGCCATCCGGGAAACGGGCCTGGACGACAATTCCATAATCATTTTCACCTCGGATCATGGGGAGCTCTTCGGCGCCCATGGGAGGCGGGCGAAGAACATCTTCTACGAGGAGGCTGTCCGGGTGCCGTTCCTGATCAGGTGGCAGGGCCAGCTGGCGGAAGGGGCGAAGCGGGACTTCGTGTTCAACACCGTGGACATCATGCCCAGCCTTCTGTCCCTGATGGGGCTGCCCATTCCCGAAGAGGTGGAGGGAACAGACCTGTCCGCCTGCATCAGGGGGGAGGCGGATACCCAGGAGGGCGCCCTGATGATGTGCACCGGCCCTACTGCCGTCTTCGGGGATGGGAACGAATGGAGGGCATACCGCACGAAGCAGTATACCTATGCCGTCTTCAAGGCAGACGGACTGGAGCTCCTGTTCGACAACCGCAGGGATCCTTACCAGATGGAAAACCTGATGGGAGACCCCGCCTATGCCGAGACCGCGGCGGACTTAAGGGCAAGGATGCTGGCCAGGATGGAACGGATCGGGGATGCCTTCGAAAACAATACCTATTATGAAAAGAACTGGGTGGAGAACCGCCTGATCAAGAGGACTGCCACCATAAACCCCTTATAGGCAGCCGGCAACAGCAAAAAAGGAGAACAATCATGCAGGAAGAACAGCTGCTCCAGAAAATCATCGACATCGCAAAGGACTGCGGAAGCATTTTGCTCAGCGCTTCCGATATAGAACGGAAAATCCACCAGAAATCCGGCAGGGGGAATTTCGTGACAGATTATGATTCCAGGGTGCAGGCCATCCTGAAGGCCCGGCTGCTGGAGCTGGTCCCGGGAGCCGGATTTTTGGGGGAAGAGGATCAGATGGACTGTACCGATATCTCAAAGGGCTATGCCTTCATCGTGGATCCTATCGATGGCACTGCCAATTTCACCAGGAACTATCATGCCAGCTGCATCAGCGTGGCGCTGGCCCTGGACGGCTGCCCCATCCTGGGCGTGGTGCACAATCCTTATCTGCAGGAGACCTTTCATGCCCTGAAGGGGAAGGGCGCCTATCTGAACGGCGGGCAGATTCATGCCTCGGACAGGACGCTGGGGGAAGGGTTGATTCTGTTCGGGACAGCCCCTTACGATGAGAAGCTGATACGGAAGTCCTTTGAGGTGGCCTACCGCTATGTGTCCCGGGCTGAGGATCTGCGCAGGAGCGGCTCTGCTGCCATCGATTTATGTATGGTGGCCAGCGGCAGGGCGGAGTTCTTCTTCGAGTTGGCGCTCTCTCCCTGGGACTATGCCGCGGGGGCACTGATTGTGGAAGAGGCCGGGGGCTTTGTCAGCGACCTGCAGGGCGGGGCGCTCACCTATGACCGCAGGCAGACCGTCACCGCCAGGGCGCCCAGGGTGGAACTGGTGGATGTGTCGGATTTGCTGGAATCCGGTATGTCATGATGCTTCACGGCTGACGGTAGTAACCGAATCATGCCAGAATACAGGGACAACCTGGAAAAACAAAAGGAATGGAAAGGGGCATCAATCATGAGAATCCGGCCATATATACCAGACAGGGACTACGAATCCATATCAAAATGGATTACCGATGAGAGGGCCCACGCCTTTTGGTGCGCGAATCTTCTGCCATACCCTCTCACGCCGGAAGCTTTCCATGATTTTTTGAAGAAAGATTCCATGGACTGGACGGGCAGCGCTTATGTGGCGACCGAGGATGACGGGTGCGTGATAGGGTTTTTCTGCTATTCCGTCAACGCGGAAGACAATATGGGATTCCTGAAATTCATCATGGTCGACAGCGCCAAACGGGGCAAGGGTTACGGAAAGGAAATGCTCCGGCTGGCGCTCCGATACGCTTTCCAGATAACCGGCGCGGGGGCCGTCCAGCTAAATGTCTTCCCTGAAAACCTTTCAGCCAAACGGTGCTATGAAAAGGTCGGTTTTGTTGAAAGGGCTGTTGCCAGAAATGCATTTGCCTATAAAGACGAGTCATGGAGCAGGTGCAATATGGTAATTTCACAGGAGCCCTAATACCATCTGCCGCTCGCCTGCCCCATGCAAGAACGCAATGTCCATCTACCGTTCTACACACGCACAGCTTGTTGCTGTTTCTGGTGTCAAACTCACATACCAATGGCTCTGGGCCCGGTACATGGCCGCGTACACGCCCTCCCTCTCCAGCAGCGCCCTGTGGCTTCCGTCCTCCACCAGCCTTCCGCCCTCCAGCACCAGAATCCGCTCCGTGTACCTGGCCACCGCCAGCCTGTGGGAAATCAGGATGCAGGCCCGCTCCCGCATCATCTCCGTGAAATTGGCGTAGAGCTGGTTCTCCGCCACGGGATCCAGGGAGGCCGTGGGCTCGTCCAGCAGCAGGACGGCGCTGTCCCGGAAGCATGCCCTGGACAGGGCCAGCCGCT
>CAOOJO010000191.1 GCA_948496895.1 uncultured Acetatifactor sp.
GCTGGACGAAAGCTGCCGGGCGGAGCGGCTTGCCCTGGCGCTGATCGACATCGGGGACTACAGGGCCTGCGGGATTCCCCGGGAGGCTCTGGCCCATATGGGGGGAATCCTGGAATTCTTCCGGGGGAAGGGGATGCAGGTAATCCTCCGGGTGGTCTACGACAACGAGGGAAAGGGCATGCAGAAGGAGCCGCTGACCCTCTCCCTGGTAAAGCGGCATATGGAGCAGATCGGCGGGGCGATATTGCCGTACCTGGAGGATGTTTTGGTGTTCCAGGGAATCTTCGTGGGGAACTGGGGGGAGATGCACGGCTCCAAGTTCCTGGACAGGGAGTCTGTGTGCGGTTTGGCGGACACTTTGTATCGGACTACCGAAGGAAGATGCTTTCTGGCGGTGCGCACCCCCGCCCAGTGGCGGACCGTTACAGCAGGCAGCGCGGAACCCGGGCTGGAGGAGAGGCTGGGGCTGTACAATGACGGCATCTTCGGCTCGGAGACGGATCTGGGGACATATGGCGGCCTGCCCAGGACCCAGGCCGGGGAGACGGGAAGCTGGAGCCGCGCCGAGGAGCTGGAATGGCAGGACAGGTGTATGGACAGGACGCCAAACGGCGGCGAGATCCTGTCGGGGGAGACGCTCCAGGGATATCGGCAGGCGGCACAGGAGCTGGCAAGGATGCATGTCAGCTATCTCAACAGCATCTACCATCCGGACCAGCTGGAGCGCTGGAGACAGGAGACCGTGGCGGAGGAGGGCTGCTGGCAGGGCATGAACGGCTACGATTACATCGGCCGCCATCTGGGATATCGGTTTACCGTCAGGAATGTGACGGAGAGAAAGAGGAAGGAGCTGGATGTCACGGTAGAAAACGTAGGCTTCGGGAATCTGTGCCAGGAGACGGAATGCTTCCTGGTGACGGAATACAGGGATGGCAGGAAAATCCTGCGGCATCTGAACGCAGACCCCAGGGAGTGGAGGAGCGGGCAGGAGACGACGTTTGGGCTGGACATCTCCCAGGAGCGGGCTCCGGGCAGCAGGCTCTACCTGATGCTGAAGCGCAGGGCGGACGGGCGTCTCATCCGGTTTGCCAACCGGGGCGCTGCGGACAGGATCCTACTGGGGGAATTTTCGGATAGTTAAGGTACCAACGGGACAGCCATTGCCCGCCTGGGCGCCCTCGTTGGCCAGGTAGACCTGGAAGCCGGAGCGTGGATCCTCCAGGGTCAGGGACAGCTCATAGTCCCCCAGGGCAAGGGATTGGAGTTCCAGGGGTATCTCCAGCAGGATTTCCTGGCCGGGAATCCAGGAGTGGGTGTCCGCGTCCACAGACAGGACATGCTCCCCACCGTCTGCCTGCTTTATATGCAGGGCCAGGTCAAAGTCCCGACAGCTGGCGGAGAAGCCGCTGTTCTCCAGCCACAGGGAGAGAACCGGGCCCAGGTCTTCGGGGAAGCTGAGGGTGGAAGCCTTTAGCACATAGCGGTAGCCCAGGTGCGCTGCCATATAGTCATAGCCGTTCATGCCATCGAAGGGGCCTTCCCCATGGTAGCTGTCCGCCCTCCATTTGGACAGCACGGCCTCATCGTAGCTGTCGTTCAGGTAGGAGATATGGATTATGGACAGCTCCTGGACGGCAGAAGGGAAATCATTATACGGATTGTCGATGACCACCTCCCCGCCGTTGGGCACATAGTCGCAAAGCGTCCCCTGGAACGCAAGCTCGGCCTGGCGGGAACGACTTTCCCCGGCGGGAGCGCCAGGAGCAGGATCGGCTACGCCATAGGTGCCCAGATCCGTCTCAGAGCCCAGCAGCCCGTCATTGTACAGGCCCAGCCGGGAGGACAGGGACGTGCCGAACCCCTCCTCTCCGGGCGCGGGGGACTGGGTATCTTCCGCTATGGCGCGCCACTGGCCGGGGGTGCGGACAGCCAGGAAGATGGAAGGGTCTATGACCGAGTCCAGGTGGCTGATGAGGGCGATCATGTCTTCCGTATTGGTGTACCGGGAGCCGTGCATCTCCCCCCAGGAGCCTACATAGATGCCCTGGAGGATATGGACGCAGTCTGTGTGGAGATTGACGATTTCCGCGGTCTGGGACATATGCTCCAGGATTTGGGAGAGGCTTTCCGGCTCCGTCTCCTCAGGGCGGTCGTCCCAGTCGTAGAGGAACCGGAGAATCAGCTGCCTGCCCCTGGAATGCCAGGCGTCCAGGATGTCGTTTAGCTGGCGCAGCCCGGCATCGCTGACAGGCCTGTCGGCGTAATTTCGCAGGTTGAACTGGAGGAGCACAGGGCCGGGGCCGTATTCCTGTTCCAGGATGGGGGCCAGGTCATAGTCGGGATCGTCCGACAGGAGGTAGGCGTGGATCTGGTACCATCCGATGTAGGGATTGTCCAGCTCTGCCGCGGACTCCCTGTAGGAGGCCGGGATATATTCGGGAATGCGCATGGTGGTGTTCGCGATGATCTCCTGGGCCAGGGCGGAGATTTCTTCGGCCAGGGTAGAGACCCTTCCGCCAAGCAGGGAGATATTTGCGGCCAGAGTCAGGATGGCCAGGGTTCTGATGGTTTTCATGTATTCTGCTTCCAATTTCTGTCAGTGGTGGGGAAATCCTTTGTGCTCGGCGTATTATAGCATACGGCATGTGAAAAAGCCATAGGCTGATGAAAAAAATTATCAATTTTCCGGAAAAAGCCGACGGTTGTAAATGTGGCCGGAATGTTATATACTGATAGACGAAACGGTAGAGACGGCTGAAGCCTGACAGAGAAGGGCCTGCAGGGCCGGCGGAGCTGTCCGGGGAGGAGTAGCGGCGTGAAGAAGGTATCGGTGATCATTCCCATGTATCAGGCGCAGGCCTATATCAGACAGTGCGTCCTGTCCGCCGCCAACCAGACCTATCCTGATCTGGAGATTCTGGTCATCGATGACGGCTCCGTGGACGCGGGGCCCGCCATCGCAAGGGAGCTGGCGGCGGAGGACGGACGGATACAGGTGCTGTCCCAGGAGAACCAGGGAGTTTCCGCCGCCAGGAACCATGGGCTTGACGCGGCCGGCGGGGAGTATGTCTTCTTCCTGGACAGCGACGATGCCATCCATCCCCGCCTGCTGGAGGAGCTGGTGGGCAGGGCGGAAGGATATGGAGCGCAGCTTGCTTTCTGTGGCTATGGCAAAATGGATGGCGGGCAGATGGAGGAGGCGCTTGGAAGGGCTTGCGGCGGGACGGCGGAAGCGCAGACACAGACCGCAGACACGGCGAGGGAGGCTGGGGTGGTACAGGCCGGAAGGGCTGTGGACGCGGCACAGGAAGCAGGAACGCGTTGGCAGACGGCGGACCAGGAGGGGATCAGGGATTGGTTCCATAGGGAATACACGGACATTTTCTCGGGAATCGGCGGCAAGCTGATCCTGCGGGCCGCTCTGGGGGAGCTGAGGTTCGACAGGAGCCTGGCCAACGGGGAGGACACGTGGCTGCTGTACCAGCTGATTCAGGGCCAGGTGCGGAGCGTGTACTGCGCGAATCTGTGGTATTACTACAGAATCCATCCGGAGAGCGTCACCCATTCCGCCGGAACCCCGAGAGGGAGACGGTATTTCGAGTGCACAAGGCGGATCAGGGACGGCGAGTACCAAAAGGGGCGCAGGGACTATGCCATGAGATGGGAGATTATCCTGGCGGATCAGATGCGGAGGAGCTATGAATCCCTGCGGCGGGCAGGAGAACGGGGAGAGGCGGAGAATCTGCGGCAGACAGCCGCCGCGGAGATGAGGCATCCTGTGTTCGGCGGAATCTGTCTCAGCGACCGGATGCTCTTCCGCTGCTGCTTCAATTGTTATCCTGTATATGTGATTTTGAACAGTTTTGTACAGATTTTAGCGAAACGGAGGGTTCGGTGAGATGGGGGAAAGGAATGCGGAGGTGGGCATCATTACGTTCCACTGTTCCAACAATTACGGCGCGATGCTGCAGGCCTACGGGCTGAAGCGCTTCCTGTGCGACAAAGGAATCAGAACCCAGATCGTGCGCTACGAACCGCCCTATATGACAGGCCGCCACTGGTGGATTCCCTACGCGCCCATCCAGGGGCTAAAGGGCCGGATCTGGGGGCTGTTCAACATGTGGAACGGCTTCCTGGCCCATATGCGGGTGCGGGAGGAGTTCTCCAGGCAGCGGGCGAACATGGAGCGGTTCCGGAGGACCTATCTGCTGGAGCCGGGGCAGAGAAAGACGCTGTCCGTCAGGGGACTTAAGAGGCTTTCCTACCGATATTATATTGTGGGCAGCGACCAGATCTGGAACCCCGCCATCACCTGCGGGCTGCGGAAGGCTTATTTCGGGGCCTTTCCGGCCAGGGGCAAGGAAAAGGTCATCTCCTACGCCGCCAGCTTCGGCGGAGCGTCTATTCCTGACCGGTACGACGAAGACTTCTCCAGGCTGGTGCGGCATGTGGATGCCCTGTCCGTCCGGGAGGAGGCGGCCATCCCCTATGTTAAGAAGCACTATGGAGGCAAAGTGTGCGCCGTGCTGGATCCGGTGTTCTTCCTGGACAGAGAGACCTGGCAGCAGGCGGAAAAGGCGCCGGACAAAAAGGGCTACATCCTGCTCTATGTCACCGAGGGAAACCGGAGGATGGCGGAGTACGCCGGGAAGCTGGCACGGGAGAAGGGCCTGTCCGTGGTGGAGGTGCGGGCAGGGCTACAGGGGGCGGATCAGGGCTTCGACCTGGACGTGACGGCGGGGCCGGCGGAGTTTTTGGGCTACATCCACCATGCGGACTATGTGGTGACCAATTCCTTCCACGCGGTGGCCTTCAGCATCATCTTCCAAAAGAGATTCCTGGCCTTCGCCCACAGCAGCTTAAGCGCCAGGCTGCAGAACATCCTGCGGATTCACGGCCTGGAGGATAAAATCTGCCGGGAGGACGATGGCAGGGACATCGATGCGGATGTGGACTGGGAGGCGGTGCGGCGGCGGACAGTGGAGTCCGCGGGCGCTTCCGGGGAGTTCCTGCTGCGTAGCCTGCGGGAGGCGTAGAATGCGTCGATTCTGCCGGAGAATCGGTGGGGGATTTGGGCTGTTTGGGATGGAGCGGAACCTGCCAGGGGGAACAGCATGCGCATGAAAGGGACGGAGTGGGGATGGAACTATATCGGAAGAAAGAGGAATGCTGCGGCTGCGGCGCGTGCGGGGACGTATGTCCTGTAGGCGCTATCCATATGGTCATGGACGGGGAGGGCTTCCGGTATCCGGAGGTTGACGAAAAAACGTGTATAAAATGCGGGAAATGTGAGCGAATATGCCCTATAAAAGGAGCGTCCCGTGGAAAAGACGCGTCCTATAGCGGGGATGCGGAGAACTCCTATTTCGGCATCCGGGCAAAGGAAAGAGAGCTGCGCCTGGCCAGCTCCTCCGGCGGCATGTTCCCGCTGCTGGCGGACTATGTGTTCCGGCGGCAGGGGGTGGTCTACGGCGCCGCCTATGACCAGGATATGGGAGTGGCCCACAGGGAGGCCCATAACAGGGAAGAGCTGGAGGCCCTGAAACGGACAAAGTATGTCCAGAGCGACCTGACAGGAGTCTATCGACGGATTCGCCAGCAGCTGGAGGAGGGCAGCTGGGTGCTTTTTTGCGGCACCCCCTGCCAGGCCCATGCCCTGCGGCTTTTTTTGGGCAGAACCTATCCGAAGCTCATCGTGGCGGACTTAGTCTGCTATGGAGCCCCCTCTCCCGGGATATGGCTCTCCTATGTGCGCTATCTGGAGCGCAGGCGGGGCGGCAAAATGACGGCCTTCTCCTTCCGGGACAAGC
>CAOOJO010000192.1 GCA_948496895.1 uncultured Acetatifactor sp.
CGCTTCTGGACATGCACCGTCTGGAACAGAGGTACCATATTCCTGTGGCCAACCGCTTCGCCGGGAAGGGCCGGGAGGGATAGTACTGCTTTTTCAATGGGCGGATGGATCTGGTCTTCCTGTTCTGGGGCGGAAGGGGCTGCGACAGCCAGGCGGAGCGGGCCATCGGGGAGATCCTGCGCCTTGAGGGCATCCGGGACGCTGTGACGCTGTATATCGGGAGACCGTTGAAAAGCTATCGCCAGATAGCTGAGAGCTATCAGGCCTGCTGCGATTTCCAGAATGCCTGGATGCTGTTCTCCGGCCGAGAGGTGCGGATCTGGCAGTATCCCTACGAAAAATACCTGGGAGTGCTGAAGGACAGGGCGCGTGGACGGCTGGCGGGCAGCCTGAATCTGGATGACCTGGAAGGAGCCATGGAAGCGATCAGGGAAATCGCAGGCTCCTGTTCGGGAGAGACGAAAAAAAGAGCAGAAGTCCTCTGCCTCGCAGTATTTTTGGTCAAAAATGTGCGCGTCGCGCATCCCCATCGCAGGATTCCTGCCCCGAGAGGAAGCATGGAGGCACAGTCCTCATCGGAGAGGATGCTGACGTGGCTGGAGGAATTCTGCCGTGGGATGAGGGAGGGGACGGACGGCGAAGAGGGAGCCTGTCCGCAGGTGAACCGGGCGCTGCGAAAGATTGGGAGCGACTATGGAGACGGCACCCTCTCCCTGAAAGGGCTGGCGGCTCAGTGGCATATTTCCGCGGCTTACCTGGGAAAGCTGTTCAAGGAGCAGACAGGGGAGTATTTCAACGATTACCTGCTGCGGATTCGAATCGAGGAAGCGAAGCGGCTTCTGCTGGGGAGCAGGCTGCGCATGGGGGAAATCGCATCAGAGGTGGGCTTTTCCAATCAAAGCTATTTCAACAAAATGTTCCGCAAGAGCTGTGGAATCTCTCCGGCCGAATACCGCCGCCAGTGCAGTGAGGAGCATTCGATATGAGGAAATTGAAATTCCTGCGATACTATTATGCCAGGCTGACTATGGTCAGCCTGGTTTCTGTGTTGTTTCTGGTTTCCGCGGTGACTTTGGGGCTGCTGGCCTATCTACAGTCCTCCCGGACCGTCTATGCGGTGCAGGAGCATGAAGCTGCCCTGCGGGAGCTGGAGGCGGAGTATAATGATATCTGGAATAATTATTACAGGGCTTTCATGCCCCTGACGGACAGCTTCTATGAAAAGGATCTCTACGCGTTCTGCAGGGGGGAGGGCTATGGATACGACCGCTATACGGTAAGACGGGCTTTCAAGCGCATCCTGGCGGATATCTGCCAGCAGGACAGAAGGATTAAGGGGGTCTACTTCCGGCGCTGCTTTGATGATGCCGGGTTCCTGTACTCCGATGACAGCCAGCTGCTGCGCCAGGTCTCCTTCGAACTGGGAACCAAAGCAGCAAAGGATCGGTCCCGGCGGGCGCTGGTGGGCGGCATGGTGCTGCATATGAGCGATGGGGGAACGGAGGAGATGGCAGTATTCGGTATCCAATCCGGGATCCAGTCTGTAGCCAGAGCCGGGGATACCTGTGAATATCAGATTTCCGTGCTGTACGACCTGAACGGTTTCGACCAGATACTGGCAGGGCATGACACAGACTCGGAGGCACGCTTCCGGATTACAGCGGCAGACGGGATGGTCATCTATGACAGTTGGGGGGAGTACCTGGGCGGGGAGGCCGTCTATTATGAAGACATAAATGTAATTGTCGGGAAGGGAGATGCTTTTCGCGTCGGTTCAGCTACCTACCAGAAAGGCGTCAGGGATTCCGCCAGAGGCGGCGGGATCGTCTTCTATACCATTCCCTCCGGAATCCGCTTCAACGGAACCATGGGGCTGGTGTGCCTGCTGGCCGCAAGCATCGTGGCGGTGGTCTCCGTGGCCATGCTTTCCGTCAACCGGCTGGCGAACCGGAAGTTCCGGGAGCTGGAGTGGGGAATGCAGCAGATAGGGAAGAACAACCTGGGATTCAGGCTGCCTCTCGGGAGGCAGGAGGATGAATTCTTCCGGATTGCCTCCCGGTTCAACAGGATGTGCGATGAGCTGGAGGACACCATCAACAAAAACTACATCTATCAGCTCCTGCAGAAGAACGCGGCATATGAAGCCCTCCAGGCCAGCGTGAACCCGCATTTCCTGTACAATTCCCTGGAGGCCATCCGGGAGCTGCTGGACTGCGAGGGGCAGGAGGACGGGGCGGAGATGGTCCTGTTGCTGTCGCGCATCTTCGAGTATCAGATTCGGGGGGAAAGCATCGTGACCATCCAGAAGGAGGTGGACGCGCTGCGCAGCTATATCGATTTTTCGTCCATCCGTTTTCGGTATGCCTTCGAGTACTCCATGGATTTCGATGAGGAGATTCTGGACTGCGCCATCCCGAAGCAGATCTTCCAGCCCATTGCCGAGAATTATTTTGCCCATGGACTGCGTGGGGACGGGGAGGATCGGATTGACATCCGCGGGTATCTGGACGCGGCGGACGGGATGATTCATGTACGGTTCTGCGACAACGGAAAGGGACTTACCGGAGAGCAGGCGGATGCGCTGACCCAATCGCTGGATGATGAGGGGGACAATTCCCATATCGGCCTTCGGAACGTGCACCAGCGGCTGAAGCTTGCGCTCGGGGAGGAGAGCCATGTCTCCATCGTCTCCAACGCGCCGGGGCCCGGGGCGTGCATACTGCTGGTGTTCGGCAGGACATGGAAGCTGAAAGGGCTGCGATGAACCGAAGCACTGGCGAATGTTTCCCCCGATTTCTATTGAACCCACGCCCAATATAGATTATAATGTACCCATGCGGCAGGCGGAAAGCCTTTTCTGATGCCGGAAAAACGGGGCATTGCAGCCCACGGGAAGGATTGGTGCAAAGATGGAGAACAACAGGACAGAAGACGCCGGACTGAAGCTGGCGGTGAACACGGATTTCGCTGGGGAGAGCACCCGGCTGGAACAGATCAGGGCTACCCTGGAGCAGATAGCCCGGGCAGGCTTCACCCATATCCACTGGTGCCATGAGTGGGACAGGGAATACATGTATTCGTCCTACGAGATGCAGCAGATCAGAGAGTGGATGGACGAATATGGCCTCAAATCCAAGGCCCTCCATTCCACCAAGGGCTCCGCCAAGGACGTGAACGTCAGGGAGGGCCATTACCGGAAGGACTACACCTCCGACTGGGAGTGCAACCGCAAAGCCGGCGTGGACCTGATCAAAAACCGCGTGGACTTGGCGGCGGCCCTGGGCGCTTCGGAGATCGTGCTCCATCTCTACGTCCCCTACCTCACCATCCAGCGGCAGCCGGAAGCCAAAGAGGACTTCTACGCCTGCGTCTACAGGTCCCTGGACGAGCTGATGCCCTACTGCCTGGAGAGAAAGGTGCGGATCTGCATAGAGAACCTCTTCGACATGCCCGGCGAATACATGCTGGAGGCATGGGACAGGCTGTTCGCCAGGTACCCCAAGGAATTCCTGGGGCTGTGCTACGACACAGGCCATGCCAACATGGTCTGGCGGGAGCAGGCGCCTGAGGTGATAGGCCGGTACGGCGACCGCCTGTACGCGGTACATATCCACGACAACAACGGCGCCATGGACTCCCACTGGATTCCCGGGGTCGGCAATATCCAGTGGGAAAAAGTGATGGGAACAATAGCGAAGTCGGCGTATGAGGGGCCGCTTTTGCTGGAGCTTTCCACCCACGAGCCGGATCAGGCAAAATATCTGCGGAGAGCCTATGAGGCCGGATGCCGCCTGGATGCGCTTTATAAAAAGGGAAGATGAGGCTGCCTAGGCCAGATGAAAGAGCAGGCGGCATGGCGAAGAAGGGAGCTATGGAACAGGTGGAATCGAAATGAAGGATGGGTCGAAGAAACAAAGTTCTATAAACGAAATGGCAAAACCGTCGAAGGAGCGCATGGCCAATCTGGAGCTGCTGCGCTGCGTGGCGATGATGATGGTGGTAGTGCTGCACTACCTGGGGAAGGGGAATCTGCTGCCCGAGCTGACAGGCGGCAGCTTCGGAGGCGGGGGCGTGGCGGCGTGGCTGCTGGAGAGCCTCTGCATCGTGGCCGTGAACGTCTATATGTTCATCAGCGGATATTTCCTGTGTGCCTCCTCCTTCAAGCTAAGCCGCCTGCTGCAGCTGTGGCTGCAGATATGGTCCTATTCCGTGGCCTTTGGGCTGCTGGGGGCGTTGACCGGGGTGCTGCGGGAGGCGGCGTTCGATACCCACTATCTGCTGACGCTTCTGTTCCCGGTGACCATGGGACATTATTGGTTCATGACCGCTTATGTATTCTTATACCTGCTTCTGCCCATTGTGGGGATAGCGGTGAAGAAGATGACGAAGCAGCAGATGCAGGTGGCGCTGGTGTTTCTGCTGTTGTTCTTCTGTCTCGGCAAGAGCGTGCTGCCCGTCAGCTTTGAGATGGACAGCCAGGGCTATGACTGCCTCTGGTATCTGTGCGTCTTCCTGACGGCGGCCTATGTGCGGCGGTTCGGCAGTCCTTTTCTGGAAAAGAAGGGGCGGGGGCTTGCGCTTTACGCGGGCTGCTGCCTGCTGATTTTCGCCGGGACATTTCTTCTGAGGACGGTGTATCTGCGCACAGGCAGGCTGGAGACCCGGCTTGGCATGTGCATGGAGTACAATCATATCCTTCCCTATCTGGCGGCTATCGGTCTGTTCGCCGCGTTCCGCAGGCTCCGCATAGGGGGGAGGCTGGCAGCAGCCGTCAATCGGGTGGCGCCTTATACGCTGGGGGTCTATCTGCTGCATGAGAATATAGGGCTGCGCTATTCCTGGCAGGAGTGGCTGGGTGCCGAAGGGCTGGCGGAAGAGATGGCCCGGGGCGCGGAAAGCCTTGCCCTGACGGGCCGCCTGCTCGCAGGGACGGTGTTGGCCGTGCTGGCTGTCTTTGCCTGCGGCATCCTGGTGGACATGGCGCGGAAACTGATTTTCGGCGGACTGCACACTCTTTTGCTGAAAGCAGGCCCCTATCGAAGGCTGATGGAAAAGATAGAGAAAGCGGACGCGCTGTTTCGGGAATCCTGACGGAGGCCGGAAAGCCGGCGGCTCTGCTTTGGAGGGCGGATTTGGCGTACCCTGGCTGCAAAACCAATTCCCGGAAGCGGCGGATATCAGGGAGAACCGGGCGGAAAGGATTCTGGATGGGAAGAGAGATGGAGAACGAAAAGGACGGACTGTCCCTGAAGAACTGGGGAAACCTGGTGGAGAACCTGGGCATAGTGATTCTGGCGTTCTATCCCCTGAGGCATATCGGATGGGGGCTGGATTTATGGGATACCGGATATAATTACGCGAATTTTCAATATATTGGGTCAGAGCATATGGATTCCATGTGGCTCTTTTCTACTTATCTGGCCAACGTGGTGGGAAACCGTCTGACCAGGCTCCCCAACGGGGATACGCTGATGGGCATGAACCTGTATACCGGACTGTTCGCCAGCGCGCTGGCCCTCCTCG
This sequence comes from uncultured Acetatifactor sp., assembly GCA_948496895.1. Taxonomy (GTDB): domain Bacteria; phylum Bacillota; class Clostridia; order Lachnospirales; family Lachnospiraceae; genus Acetatifactor. The sequence goes on from CAOOJO010000192.1 coordinate 5,524, forward strand.
GGTATTTTTTCTGCACCAGGAAGCTTAGGATGCCGAAGCCGATTGTATTCCTGGGGGAGATGGTGGCTCTGAGCTTATGCTGGTGCCCTACGGCGTTACTCTATAATTATCTGACCTATCTGCTCTTCCTGAGTTCAACCATATTCCTCTATCAGGGCCTGACGAAAGAGAGAAAAGGGTGTTTTGTGGTCGCAGGCGCGCTTCTGGGGGCCAATGTGCTGGTGCGCTTCTCCAACCTGCCGGAGAT
>CAOOJO010000193.1 GCA_948496895.1 uncultured Acetatifactor sp.
AATCCGAGGGCAGCCAGGCGATTCCGTATTCCCTGGCCAGGGCCTGTCCGATTTCATTGATTTTCCGCGCATTCTTCAACGGGCTGATGGTCAGCGTGGTAGCAAAGTAGTCGAAGCCGCCCTCTGCCCCCCGTCCCGCCGTCTCCCGCAGGCGCAGGTCATAGCACCGAAAGCATCTCTCTCCGCCCTCCGGGCAGGCCTCCAGCCCTCTGGCCATCTCAAAGAAACGCCCGGGCTCATAGTCCCCCTCCACCAAGTCAATCGGATAGCCCGGGAACGCCCCGCCCTCCTTCCGCTCCTCGTTATAGGCGGCAATCAGCCGCTTCTGCTCCGCCACCCGCTTTTGGTACTCCGGTGCCTCGCAGATATTGGGATTGAAATAGAACACCGTCATCCGGAAATACCGGCTCAGGTATTCCAGCACATAGCTACTGCATGGCGCGCAGCAGCTGTGCAGGTACAGCGTGGGCGCAGGCCCTCCCGCCGTCTCCTGCAGTCCGTTCAGTATCTTCTCCAGCTCCCTCTGGTAATTCACCTGGTTCATCCTTGCCGTCCTCCACTTCCGCTGCCCTTTTCCTACCGCCTCTCGGCCCGGCCTACTAATCCGCAAAAAGGCCCTGCCCGCGGATCCGGCACAGTGGTGCCTGGTATGTCCGCAGCATCAGGGCCTGTCTGTTCCCACGGGAACATCCTTTCCTTTTATGGCTCAAATCAGGAATTCGCTCCCACGCAGTCCTCATACCGCTTCCCGGCCTTGCGCCAGTTGATCAGACCGAACCAGGCTTCCACGTAGTCCGCCCTGCGGTTCTGGTACTGCAGATAATAGGCGTGCTCCCACACGTCCACCAGCAGGATCGGCACATAGTCCTCCAGATCCGGCACGTCCTGGTTTGCCGTCTGCACGATGGACAGCCTGCCGTCCTTGTCCGCCACCAGCCAGGCCCAGCCGGAGCCGAACTTGCCCACCGCCGCCTGCTTCATCTGCTCCTTCCACTGCCTGTAGGAGCCGAAGTCCCGCTCTATGGCCTCCGCCAGGGCTCCGGAAGGCTCCTGCCCCGCAGGCTCCCGCATGGAGTCGAAATACAGCTCGTGGTTGTAGACGCCGCCGCCGTTGTTGCGCACCGGTGTCTGTATGGCGGCCGGAAGCGCGCTGATGTCGGACAGCAGCTCCGGCAGGCTCTTTTTCTGCAGCTCCGGATAGTCCGACAGGGTACTGTTCAGGTTGTCCACATAGGTCTTGTAATGCTTGTCATGGTGGAAGGTCAGCGTCTCCGCGTCCAGCACGGGCACCAGCGCATCGTACTCATAGGGCAGGGGACGGACTACAAAGGGATAGGTTTCAGCTTTCATACGAATTTCCTCACAATCTGCCTTTCAGGCTTTTCCCGGGAACGTCATCGTTCCGGAGTTTTGCGTTTCTCTGGAAAGTATATGTAAATTTAACCAGATTATTCAATATCTTCCGAATTCCCTCCATCCGGCCGGGCCCGGCTGCCGCGCCGCTTCCTGTAGCAGGAAGGGGAGATCCCGGCCTCCTTTCTGAAGAATCCGGAAAAATGGCGGTAGTCCATGAAGCCCAGGCGGCCCGCGATCTCCTGTATGGGCATGGCCGTTCGCTCCAGCAGGGACTTGGAAAGCGCCAGCCGCAGGGACAGATAATACCGGTAAGGCGTCATGGCATAAGCCTCCCTGAACAGGTGGATGGCCCTGGAGCGGGACAGGGGGACGCAGCCCGCGATGTCGTCGATGGTAAGGGGCCGCGACGCGTTCTGTTCTATGAAGTTCTTCATGGCAAGCGCCCGGGACTGGCCGCAGGCTCTGCTGCCCAAAAAGGCGGAAAGGGCCTGGATATACCGGTGCAGCAGGATCTCCAGCTCACCGCCGGAATGGACGGGCTCCTTCTCTATGGCATGGTAGATGGCGTAGAGATAGCTGCTGTCCGCAAAGGCTGGAATCTTCAGCACATCCTCCAGCTGATAGTCGGAGATCAGATGCCCCACTAGGCTCCCGCCCACGTTGAACCATATCTTCATCCAAGGATCCTCCCCGTCCGAATGGTAATGATGGCATCTCCCCGGCTGCAGGATGTAGGCGTCCCCTGCCGTGACAGTGACGCTCTCCCCGTCCTGGCGCACATGTCCGGTCCCGGAGATCACATATTCAAAGACATAAAGGTCTCCCCGGGGACGGTATATTTCATATAGCGGGTCAGGATAGGTGATGCCTGCCAGGCCTGGCGCAAAGCTGGCGGAAACCTGTCCCGTAAAGATGGCGTAATCTTCTCCTCTTCCCTGCCGGAAGACCGGCTGTGTGTCTGGCATGTTCTCTCTCCTGGCGGCGCTGCGCCCCTCCTTTTGTCCCATTATACCTCCTTTGCCCCCGGAATGGAATCCCTTTAGCACTATTTTATACATTTACGCAACTATTTTCCATGGAAAAGGAGGCTCCCTGCGATTATACTATATATGGCATATGCCGAAAATCTACAGAAAACGCAGGAAAAGACAGGAGGGCCTTACAATGGCACAGACGGCAAGAACAGAGCATCCAAAGCCCCAGATGCAGCGGCAGGGCTGGCAGAACCTCAACGGCGAGTGGGATTTCGCCTTTGACTTCGGCTGCAGCGGCGTGGATCGCAGGTTTTATGAAAGGGACGGGCTGGACAGGAAGATCCAGGTTCCGTTCTGTCCGGAGAGCGACTTGAGCGGCATCGGGTACAAGGATTTCATACCGGCGGTATGGTATCAGAAAAAGGTGGATCTGACAGGGGAGCAGCTGGCAGGATGCGTGCGCCTGCATTTCGGCGCGGTGGACTATGAATGCCGCCTTTGGGTGAATGGGCAGGAAGCTGGAACCCACAGGGGCGGATACGTGTCCTTTTGCTTCGACATCACCAAATACGCCAAAGAGGGCGTGAACACCCTGACCCTCTACGCCAGGGACGACACCCGCAGCGGCAGGCAGTGCAAGGGGAAGCAGAGCGGCCTCTTCCATTCCCACGGCTGCGACTACACCCGCACCACGGGAATCTGGCAGACCGTTTGGCTGGAGTTCCTGCCAAAGGCATATATCGAAAAGGTATACTATTATCCCAATATCGCGGAGAGCTCCGTCACCGTCCGCGCCGTCACCGTGGGGGAGGGAATCCTCTCTGCGGAGGCCTCCTATGAAGGAAAAGTCTGCGGACAGGCCCAGGCAAAAGCGACGGCCGGAAACGCCACCCTTCACATCCCCCTCTCCGAGCTGCATCTCTGGGAGGCCGGCGCCGGACGCCTCTACGACCTGAAGCTCTCCTTCGGGGAGGACAGCGTAAGCAGCTATTTCGGCATGCGGGAGATCCGGCTGGAGGGGGAGCGCGTCCTGATCAACGGCAGATCCGTGTTCCAGAGGCTGGTGCTGGATCAGGGCTTCTATCCGGACGGCATCTACACGGCCCCTTCCGACGAGGCGCTGCTGCGGGACATCCGGCTTTCCATGGAGGCCGGCTTCAACGGCGCCAGGCTCCACCAGAAGATATTCGAGGAGCGTTTCCTCTACCACTGCGACCGGATGGGATATCTGGTGTGGGGGGAGCAGGGGAACTGGGGGCTTGACCTCAGCAGGCCCGACGGCCTGAAATGCTTCCTGCCGGAGTGGATGGAGGCCCTGGACCGGGACTTCAACCATCCTGCCATCGTGGGCTGGTGCCCCTTCAACGAGACCTGGGACTACGAGGGGCGCAGGCAGGACAATGACCTGCTGGCCATGGTCTACCGGATGACAAAGCTGTTCGACACCACCAGGCCCTGCATCGACACCAGCGGCAACTACCATGTGGTGACGGACATCTACGACATGCACGACTATGAGCAGGATTCGGCCGTGTTCGCCGCCACCTATGCGGAATTCGCAAAGGGAGGGCTCCTGAAAGACCGCATGGCGGACAGGCAGACTCCTGTGCCGGGCATTCCGGTGTTCATCAGCGAGTACGGCGGGATCAAATGGGACGTGGAAGGGAGCCTGGCGGACAGCTGGGGCTACGGGGACGGGCCAAAGACAGAGGAGGAATACATCGCCCGCTATCAGGGCCTGACGGACGCCCTGCTGGACAATCCCCACATGTTCGGCTTCTGCTATACCCAGCTCTACGACGTGGAGCAGGAGGTCAACGGGCTCTATACCTATGACAGGAAGCCCAAGATGGATATGGAGATCTTCCGGAAAATCAACAGCAGGAAGGCGGCTATCGAAGATTAAAAGATTTTTCTCTTTCTGCTGACATTTTTCGTCCAATCTGTTATAATATCCTTACCCGGGGCAGGGAACGGCCGGGTAAGGATATTTTTTAAGGAGGTGAATCATTATGACCAACGAGGAACTGCTGTTAGCCATGTCCGATTTGCTGGATGTAAAACTGAGGGCAGAGCTGCAGCCCCTGAAAAACGAGCTGCACGAGGAAATCCGGGCCGTCAGGGATGAACTGCACGCCGAGATTCAGGCTGTGAAAAATGAGCTGCATACGGAAATCCAGGCTGTGAAAAACGAGCTGCGCCTCGAGATTCGGGCTGCAAAGGATGATTTGCATGCCGAAATCCAGGCTGTCAGGGATGAGCTCCACGCCGAAATCCAGGCCGTCAGGGATGAGCTGGACGAAAAAATCCAGAGTCTGGACGCACGTGTCCTTCAGCTGCAGCTAAATCAGGATACTGTCATCATACCGACGCTGAACGATATCGCGAGCTGCTATACGGATACCTTCAAACGGTACCAGGCTTACGGGGACAAAATGGATTCTGTCTATGAAGACGTGAACCTGCTCAAAAAAGTAGTGATGGACCACTCGGTAAAGCTCCAGAAGCTGGCCTGACGCTCCCGACTCTGACGTTTCTTTTCGCAAATCCAACTTTTACATAAGAACCCACCGTGGCCTGTACGCCGTTCTCTTCCGGAATAAGGAACTGAATTCCAGTTCCTAAGTACAACCACAGAATCCTGCCGGTACAGGCCATATCGGGATGATTTCAAGAACCTGAGCTATCTTAAAAAGCCTCCAACAGCCCCCGAATCCCCCCTTCCTCATAAATCCGCTTATAATAGGTAACCTCGTCCCCAATCAGGTCGTCGATTACCTGTATGCTCAAAAGCTCCACCGGCGCCCTGTCATCCGTCAGCACATACTGCCCGGGCGCATAGCGCTCCAAGCCCTCGGATGCCCTCTCCATCATTCCATAGAGGCCCCCATCCTGCAGCAGCTCTCTGCCGGCCTCCAGATTCGCCAGCATCTTCCCGTTATCCGACGCGAACAGCTCCCTGTTGGTAGAGCCTGCCACGTCAACCGTATAGACCTGGCTGAACACAGAGGAGATGGTATCGGCCAGATATTGGTTGATATTGCCCTCCTCCCTGCCCCGCATGCTCATGTTGACCACCATGACGCCGTTTTCCGCCAGATGCTCCTTCACCAATGTGAAGAACTCCACCGAGGACATCTGGAAGGGGATGGTAATGTCCTGATAGGCGTCCACCATGATCACGTCATATTTCTCCTCCACCGCGTTCAGGAAGGCCCTGCCGTCATAGGTGGTCACGGGCACGTCCTCCGGCAGGTGGAAATACTCCCGGGAAAGGGCCGTGATCTTCTCGTCGATCTCCACGCCCTCGATCTCCATGTCCCCATAGTACTTCCTGCACTGGGTGGCATAGGTGCCGGTGCCCATGCCCAGGATCAATACCCTGCAGTCCTCCGGCGACTTCCCCTCCACCATCAGCGGCGCGGC